>JBJXGS010000092.1:0-26861 GCA_046160545.1 Burkholderiales bacterium | reverse complement strand
ACCCGCGAGGTACGGGACCCCGTCAGCAAGGCCGTCAAAACCCCGGCCGACTACAGCCAGCTCGGTGATCTCTACCTGGCCGTCATCCTGATCGGCCTGGTGGTACCCTTGCTCGCCGTGGCGCTGGTGCGCCGCGCGAACCTGAGGAGCGCTTGATGTCCCGTTTTGCCCTGCTCCATGCCCTGGCCCTCAGCGCCGCCCTCGTTTTGGCGCCGGCCGCGTTGGCGCAGACGCGCATATTCAGCCCGCCACCGGCTGGCACCGACGCCTCAGGCATCACCACACAGGACGCCGAGTGGCGCGATATCGCGCGTGAGCGCAACGTGCCGGCGCGCATCTATCTGCCGCCGGTTGGCACAGGCGCGCAGCGCGCCCCATTGGTGGTTTTCTCGCACGGCATGGGCGGTTCGCGCTTCGGCTATAGCCATATCGGGCGCCACCTGGCGGCCAACGGCTTTGTCGCCGTCCATGTGCAGCACGCCGGCAGTGACCGCTCGGTGTGGACCGGCAACATGCTGTCATTGATTGGCAGCCTGCAGGAAGCGGCCAGCGACACCAATGCCCTGGCGCGTGCGCAGGATGTCTCGTTTGCCATCAGCAGGGTACTGGACGACGCCGCGCTGGCAGCCCGCATCGATGCATCGCGCATCGCGGTCGCCGGCCATTCCTATGGCGCCAACACTGCCATGCTCCTCTCCGGCGCCGCAGTCGAGCGCGATGGCAAGCGGGTCAACGTGGCCGATCCCCGCGTGCGCGCGGCGATCCTGCTCTCGGCCCCGCCGTTTTATGGCGAGGCCGACCAGGCAGCCGTGCTGCGCGACGTGCGCGTGCCCACCTTGCACATCACCGGCACCGCGGACCTGATCCGCATCCCGGGTTATCGCTCCGAGCCGGCGGATCGCATCGCCGTCTTCGACGCGCTCTCGGGTCCCAAGTACCTGGCGGTCTTCGAAGGTGGCGAGCACAGCGTTTTCACCGACCGTACCCGCTCGGAGCTGGCACTTGCGATCAAGGCGGCGACGCGCGACCTGTGCGTGGCATTCCTCAAGACTGCGCTCGCGGCAGAACCGCGCGCCATCGAGGAGGCGCTGGCGACGCATCGCTCACTGCTCGCACCGCCGGAGCGCATCGCGCCCCGCCCGCAGGACTTCGGCAGCGCCGCGGGCGCGTGACCATCGGCGCTTAGGCGCCGGGCCGAAGCGCTCAGGCGCCGCGCTCGATCACCGCGTAGGCCGAGTGGTTGTGGATGGACTCGAAGTTCTCCGCTTCGACCTTGTATGAGCGGATACGCGCGTCTGCGTTGAGCGCAGCGGCGACATCGCGCACCATGTCCTCGACGAACTTGGGATTGTCGTAGGCGCGTTCGGTCACGTATTTCTCGTCCGGGCGCTTGAGCAGCCCATAGAGCTGGCTGGATGCCTGTGCCTCGACCAGGTCAATGATGTCCTCGATCCACACCAGTTCGGCGGACTCCGCGGTCACCGTCACGTGCGAGCGCTGATTGTGCGCACCGCGCTCGGAAATTTCCTTGGAACAGGGACACAGGCTCGTCACTGGAACCAGCACAGTCTGGCGCAGGCGGGTATGGCCCTCGCAGATCTCGCCGATGAAGGTGACTTCGTAGTCGATCAGGCTGCGCACACCGGTGACCGGCGCAGCCTTGTCGACGAAATACGGAAAGCGCATCTCGATGCGCCCGCTCACCGCACCCAGGCGCTCGACCATTTCACCCAGCATGGCGCGGAAGGAATCGACCGTGATCTCGCGCTCATGGGCATTCAGGATCGCGACAAAGCGCGACATGTGGGTGCCCTTGAATTCCTGCGGCAGGCCGACGGCCATGTCGAAAGTGGCCACGGTGTGCTGAACACCGGCCGCTCCGGAAGCGTCCGGCCGCTCGGCGATTTTCACCGGATGGCGGATGGCCTTGATGCCGACACGGTCGATGGCGATGCGGCGATGGTCCGCCATACTTTGGGTGTCGGCGATCGGCGCAGTGGCGGGATCGGAAAACGCGCTGTCGCGGGTGTTCATGGGTGTGCCTTATCGCGGCAAAAGCCGCGTCCTTGCATTGGAGCAGCCCTGGCAGATGCGGGGCTACTCGGTTTTTTCAAGCGGTCTTGCGCAATTCCCGGCGCGGCATGCGGGCCACGCGCTCCGCGATAGTCTTGGCGAGGCCTGCCGCATCCAGACCCTGCAACGATAGCAGCTTGGCCGGATCGCCGTGATCGACGAAGACATCCGGTAACCCCAAGTGCAGCATGGGTACCGCGATGCCGGCCGCAGCCAGAGCTTCAGCACAGGCTGCACCCGCGCCGCCGGCGACGACATTTTCCTCGACAGTGACGATGAGGCCATGGCTCATCGCCATCTCGACGACGAGTTCGACGTCAACGGGTTTGACAAAACGCATGTTGACCACGGTCGCGTCGAGTTCCTCGCCGGCAGCCAGCGCCGGGGTGAGCATGGAGCCGAATGCGAGGATCGCAACCTCGGCCCGTGCCGCACGGCGGCGTACCTCGCCCTTGCCCCAGGGCAGCTCGGCCATGTCTTTTTGCACCGCGGCCCCGGGGCCGCTGCCACGCGGGTAACGCACCGCCACCGGATGGTTGCGCAAGAAACCCGTGTAAAGCATCTGCCGGCATTCATTCTCATCCGCTGGTGCCATGACCGCGATATTCGGAATGCAGCGCAGGAAACTCAAGTCATAACTGCCAGCGTGGGTCGCACCGTCAGCGCCCACCAGGCCCGCGCGGTCAATCGCAAACAACACCGGCAAATTCTGCAGCGCGATGTCGTGGATGAGCTGGTCGTAGGCGCGCTGCAAGAAGGTTGAATAGATCGCCACCACCGGCTTGATGCCCTCGCAGGCCAGGCCCGCCGCGAAGGTCAGCGCGTGCTGCTCGGCGATGCCGACATCGTGGTAACGATCGGGAAAGCGCTCGGCAAAGGTGACCATGCCGGACCCTTCCCGCATGGCCGGGGTGATGCCTACCAGGCGCGGGTCGGCAGCGGCCATGTCGCACAACCAGTCGCCGAAGACTTGGGTGTAGGTCGGCTTGCCACCGCTCTTGGCGACGATGCCCTGGGCGGGGTCGAACTTGCCGGGGCCGTGGTAGAGCACCGGGTCGGCCTCGGCCAGTTTGTAGCCCTGACCCTTGCGCGTGACCACATGCAGGAACTGCGGGCCCTTCAGGGCTTTGAGGTTCTGCAGGGTCGGGATCAGCGAATCGAGGTCATGGCCGTCGATCGGGCCGATGTAATTGAAGCCGAACTCCTCGAACATGGTCCCCGGCACAACCATTCCCTTGGCGTGTTCCTCGAAGCGTTTGGCCAATTCCCACAGCGGCGGCGCGACGCCCAGCACACGCTCTCCCGCGCGCCGCGCGGCGGCGTAGAACTTGCCCGACATGAGGCGTGCCAGGTAGCGATTGAGCGCACCGACCGGCGGCGAGATCGACATGTCGTTGTCGTTGAGAATCACGATCAGGCGCGCATCCGGATGCACGCCGCCGTTGTTGAGCGCCTCGAATGCCATGCCGGCCGACATGGCGCCGTCGCCGATGACGGCCACTGCATAGCGGTCCTCGCCCTTTTGCTTGGCCGCCAGCGCCATCCCCAGTGCGGCGGAAATCGAGGTCGACGAGTGCGCGGTGCCGAATGTGTCGTACTCGCTCTCCACCCTGCGCGGAAACCCGGAGATGCCGTCCAATTGCCGCAGCGTGCCCATGCGTTCGCGCCGGCCGGTGAGGATCTTGTGCGGGTAGGTCTGGTGACCGACGTCCCACACCAGGCGGTCGTAGGGAGTGTTGAAGACGTAATGCAGCGCGATGGTCAGTTCGACCGTGCCCAGGTTGGACGACAGGTGACCACCGGTGCGCGCGACCGAGTCGAGCACGAAGGCGCGCAATTGCTCGGCCAGGGTATCGAGCTCGCGGCGCGCCAGGCGGCGCAGATCGGCCGGGTTGTTGATGGTCTCAAGCAGCGAATAGGACATGGGTGTTGCGATCAGAAGCTGCGCCGGGCGATGAACTGCGCCAGGCCGGAAAGACGCGCCGCGCGCGCGCCGAAGACCGACAGCGCATCCAGCGCCGCCTCCTTGAGGTCGCGCGCCTTGGTGCGTGCGTTGGCCAAACCGAGGATGGACACATAGGTCGGCTTGTCTGCTGCCGCATCCTTGCCGGCGGTCTTGCCCAGCGTCGCGGTATCGGTAGTCGCATCGAGGATGTCGTCGACGACCTGGAACAGCAGCCCCGCCAGCTTTGCAAAATGATCGACGCGTTCGGCATCGGGCGCGGCCAGCGGCGCACCCGCGAGCGTGCCCATATGAACGGCGGCGCGGATCAGTGCGCCGGTCTTGTGGATGTGCATCAATTCCAACTCGGGCTCACTCAAGGCTTGCCCGACGGCGTCCAGGTCGATCTGCTGGCCGCCGCACATGCCGCGCGAGCCGGCCGCCCGCGCCAGCGACGCGACCATCTGCAGGCGAGCGGCGTCGCCCAGTTCGGCGGTCCCCGCTGCAAGCACCTCGAAGGCCTGGGTCTGCAACGCGTCACCGGCCAGGAGCGCGGTCGCGTAGTCGAATTCGACGTGCACGGTCGGCTTGCCGCGTCGTAGAACGTCGTCGTCCATGCACGGCAGGTCGTCGTGGACCAGGGAATAGGCATGCACCAGCTCGACCGCGCATGCTGGCGCCTCGAGCGCGGCCGCGCGCGCGCCGACAAGTTCTCCGGCGCCGAAAACCAGCAACGGCCGCACGCGCTTGCCGCCCCCGAGCACGGCATAGCGCATCGCGTCGTGCAGACGTGCTGGCAGGTGGCTGGCCGGTGGCAGGCAGCGCGCCAGCGCGCCCTCCATGCGCTCCTGCACACTGGCCATCCAGTGCTCGAAGTCGGTCACTCGTCGGCCTCGCCCGCAGCGGCGCGCGAGGCCGAAATTTCGAAGGGTTTGAGCATGCCGTCCTCAAGCACGCGGATCTGCTGCTCGGCCGCTGTCAGGCGCGCCTGCGCGGCACGCACCAGCTCCGCGCCGCGCTTGTAGGCCGCAAGCGATTCCTCGAGCGGCAGGCTGCCTGACTCCATCGCCGCGACGATGGCGTCGAGTTCCGCGACGGCCGCCTCGAAACTCAGGGTCAGGGCGGGGGGCGGAGCAGCAGCAGGGGTGGTCTTGGGCAAGGAGCGCGCGCCGCGATGGTGCGGTGCCAGATAAAGCTCCATATTCTAAACTGCTCAACAAACGACCCGCAGCGCTGGTAGCCATCCAGCGGCGGGAGTAGAATGACCGCATGCCGTCCTCTCCCCGACTCCGCTGTCCGCTCGCGCGCGATGGCCCGCGGCACTCCTGACGCGTAACACCTGGTCCGGTGGCAGCAGTTTGCCGCTGGTGCCCCCGTCAGAGGCAGCCCGCAACGGCTGTCGGGAGAGAAAAAATGTCGGATATCGGTACCGCCGGGCGTCTGGCCCGCTGCGCATCGCAACTTCCGGTCGACGCCTACCTCGATCCGCGCGTCTTCGCCGCGGAGATGAAGGACCATTTTGGCAACGCGCCGGGCTATGTCGGCCACGAGCTCATGGCGCCCGAGCCGGGCGACTTCCACGTGCTCGACTGGCGCGGCGACGCGCAGGTGCTGGTCAACAACGGCAGGGAGGTCGAACTCCTGTCCAATGTGTGCCGCCATCGCCAGGCGGTCATGTTGAACGGGCGCGGCAGGCGCGAGACCATCGTCTGTCCGCTGCACCGCTGGACCTATGACCTCCGCGGGCAGTTGCTGGGCGCACCGCACTTCGGCGACAAGCCATGTCTTGACCTGGACCGCGCGCCGCTTGCGTCCTGGAACGGCCTTCTTTTCGACGGCGGTCGCAACGTGGCGGCCGACCTGGCGCGGCTGGGTGTGGCGCGCGATCTGGACTTTTCGGGCTACATGCTCGACCGCGTCGAGACACACGAATGCGCTTACAACTGGAAGACCTTCATCGAGGTCTACCTTGAGGACTACCACGTCGAGCCCTTCCATCCGGGGCTGGGCGGTTTCGTGACCTGCGACGACCTGGCCTGGGAGTACGGTGAGCGCTATTCGGTGCAGACCGTCGGCGTCAACCACGCGCTGGCCCAACCGGGCAGCGCGACCTACCGCAAGTGGCACGCCGAGGTGCTCAAGTACCGCGCCGAGAGGTTCGACGGCACGCCCCCGCCGCACGGCGCGATCTGGCTCACCCTCTACCCCAACATCATGGTCGAGTGGTACCCGCACGTGCTGGTGGTCTCGCATCTGGTGCCGCGCGGCCCGCAGTCGACCACCAATGTCGTCGAGTTCTACTATCCTGATGAGATCGTGCTTTTCGAGCGCGACTTCGTAGCCGCGCAACAGGCGGCCTACATGGAAACGGCGCGCGAAGATGACGAGATCGCGCTGCGCATGGACGCCGGCCGCAAGGCCTTGCAGACGCGCGGCATGAACCAGGTCGGACCGTACCAGTCGCCCATGGAGGACGGCATGCAGCACTTTCACGAATACCTGCGCCGCGAGGCGCCGGACCTTTACTGACTCCTCAAGCCGGGCGCGCCCGCCCCCTGAAAGCACCCATGCCTTCCCCTCTGGTTTCCTGCGCCGAACTCGAGGCGCACCTGTCCGACCCCTCCTGGCTCGTGCTCGACTGCCAGCACGACCTCATGAATCACGCCTTCGGCCGCGAATCCTATGCGCGCGAGCACATCCCCGGCGCGCATTTCATCTCCATGGAAGATGACATGGCCGGCAAGAAGACCGGCAAGAACGGGCGCCACCCGTTGCCGGCGGTTGCCGACCTCGAGGCCCTGTTTTCGCGCCTGGGAGTCGCCCCCGGCACGCAGGTGGTCTGTTACGACAGCGCCAACAACAACTACGCGGGGCGGCTCTGGTGGACCCTCAGGTGGCTGGGTCACGACCAGGTCGCCGTGCTTGACGGCGGCCTGGGGAAGTGGCGGGCCGACGCGCGGCCGATGACGGCGGCTGCGCCCGCCGCGAGGCAGCCAACGAAATTCGTCGCACGCCCGCGTGCTGCCATGCGTGTCGAGGTCGCAGCTCTGGTCGAAAACCTCGGCAGCAAGAGGCTCACCGTCCTGGACGCGCGCACGGCCGAGCGCTACGCAGGCCTGGCGGAGCCCATCGACCCGATCGCCGGACACATTCCGGGCGCGCTGTCGCGTCCCTGGCAGCAGAACATCCTGCCCGACGGCACTTACAAGAGCGCTACGGTGCTTGCCGGGGAGTATCGCGCGCTATTGGGCAGCAACCCGGCCACTGCCCTGGTGCACCAGTGCGGCTCGGGCGTGTCGGCCTGCCAGAACCTGGTCGCAATGGAAATTGCCGGGTTGGCAGGCTCCAAGCTCTACATCGGGTCCTGGAGCGAGTGGTGCGCCGACCCGGCACGCCCGGTCGCAACCGGTCCGCAACCTTGAGGAGGCTCTCCCCATGATCACCGAACTTGTGCTCTTCGACCTGCCGCACGGCATCTCGCGCGAGGAAGTCGTGCGCGGCATGCGCCAGGTCTCCGAACACTGGCGCGCCAACCGCGAACTGGTGCGCAAGAATTTCCTCTATGACCCCGCCCAGGGACAGGCCGGCGGCGCCTATCTCTGGCCGTCGGTCGAGGCGGCCCAGCGCGGCCACGATGCCACCTGGCGCGCCCGCATCAAGGCCATGTACGGCTGCGAGCCGACGATTCGCTACTTCGAAACTCCGATCATCGTCGACAACGCGGCGGGGCGCATCATCGACGGGGACGCCGCCGCCTGACCGGCTGCGTCCGCGCCCGGCAGTCCGGCCTCACTGCACCTTGATGCCGCGCTCGCGGATCAGGCGCGCCCACTTCTGCGTCTCCTCCCCGATGGTGCGGTCCATCACCTGCGGCGTGGAAGCCACCGGAACCATGCCCTGCACGTACAGGCGGGCCTTGAGGTCGGTTGAATCCGCGGCCTTCCTGGTCTCGCGATAGATCGCATCGATCACGGCAGGCGGCGTGCCGCGCGGCGCGACCATGCCAAACCAGCCGTAGGCCTCGAACCCCGGCAGCGTGCGTGCGATCGGCGGCACGTCTGGCAGGAGCGGCGAGGCCTCGCGTCCGGTGACGCCCAGGGCGCGCAGGCGTCCGCCGCTCACGTGGCTGATCGCCGCAGCAAAATTTCCGACCGAGAAGTGCGTCTCCGCACCGAGCAACGCCGTCAGCGCGGGGACCTCACCCTTGTAAGGAACGCCCAGCACGTCGATGCCGGCAGCTCCCAGGAAGCTCTCCGCTACCAATTGCACCTGGGCACCGACCCCTGCGTGGCCATGGGTGAGTTTGCCGGGCTGCGCCTTCGCGGCTGCGATCAGGTCGGCCAGGCTGCGATGCGGGGAGTTGGCCGGCACCACCAGAAGCATGGGCCCGGACGCGACCATGGTCACGGCCGAAAAATCCTTGAGGGTGTCGTAGCCGGCCGTCGGATACAGGATGGGATTGGCCGTCAGCACGCCGGAGGGCGCGAACAGCAGGCTATAGCCATCCGGCGCCGAGCGTGCGACGCGCGCCGCCCCGACGCTGCCGGCGGCCCCGGCGACGTTCTCGACCACCACCGCCTGTTTCCAGACGACCGACAGCTTCTCGGCCAGGAGGCGCGCCGAAACATCGGTGCCGCCCCCTGGAGGAAACGGTACAACCAGCCGCACCGTGCGTTCCGGCCAGCCCTGGGCGAGCGCGGAGAATGCCGCACAACCCAATAGCAAGGCGCAAAGAAATTTTCCGATCATGGCATCCGACTCCTTCGTTGCGGGTTGACGTGCATGGTGAAGCAGGATGGGCTACGCTCATCGGCACTGCGCCCAAGCGGATCCCAGGCAGCAACAGCGCGCCACTGCGATTCGGCATCCGCCTGCGCTTCGGACTGAAGGTTCGCAATATCCATGCCAAGAACATGCCCTTCTTTGACGCAATGTCGGCCGGCCACAAAGACATCGCGCACGTCGTCGCCGACCGCACATTCGACCAGGGTCCGCACCGGATCGCGGATCGGACCATGGCGTAGGCTGCCGGCGCGCCGCAGGTCGACGATGGTGATGTCGGCCTGCGCACCAGCCGCAAGTCGCCCAAGGTCCGCCCGACCCAGCCAATCGGCCGGGGTCGTGGTTGCCGCGTCGAAGAGTTCGTTGGCAGGCGCAACGGCGTAGTCGCGCGCAACGGTCTTGGCCATGATGGCCGCAGCGCGCATCTGCTCGAACATGTCGCGCGGATAGGTATCGCTGCCCAGCGCGATCGGCACGCCGGCGGCGCGGTAGCTGCCCCAGTGATCGAGGACCCGGCCACGGCGCGCCAGGTTCACCGGGCAGTGCGAGACGGTCGCGCCGCTGGTCGCGACGAGCTCGAGGTCGCGCCCGCCGCTGTGGTGCATGCGTCCGGGGCCAGCCAGGTAATTGGCATGCCCCAGCAGGGTACGCGGACCGAGCAGGCCGGACTGCGCGAGCAATTCGATCGGCGTGCGGCCGTGCTCGGCCAAGACCTCGTAGAACTCCCAGGGGTTATAGGCGGCATGGATGGCCACGCGCAGGTCACGCTCTGCCGAGACCCGCGCCACTTCGCTCAGCAGGTCCGGGGTGCAGGTATCGACATCGCGCGGCACAAGGAGTGGGGCCAGCCGCGAGCGCCCCGCGAGCGCGTCGGCGAATTCCAGGGCATGGGCCAGTTCGCCGCGCCCGCCATCGGCAAGCGCGCGCCGACGCCGGCGCCCGTGGGCGTCGGCAAACCAGGTGTAGGACTCGAAGCCCGCACCGAGCCAGGCGCGCATGCCGCTCTGCTCGACAACATCGGCGATGGCCCCCTGCACCATGGCGCTGCTGCCGAACTCCGCGAACCCGGTCACGCCGTTGCGCAGCAACTCGGCCACGGTATAGGTGGCCTGCAGGTTCGCGTTGCCCGGCGCCGAACGCGCGTCGCCGCCGCCAGGCTGGGGTTTGCGCAGCGCGATTTCGAGAAACGGCTGGCCAAGGAGTTCCGGACGCCCGGTGTCGGATAGCAGCCGGTGCAATGCACGATTGCCGGCGTGCACATGGGTATCGATGAAGCCCGGGCAGACGATGCAGCCCGGCGCCTCGATACGCGCATCGACCCTGCCCTGCCAGCCGAAACCGACATGCAGAAGTCGGTCGTCTTCGAACACCACTTCGCCATCGATGAACAACTCGTGGTGACCCGCTCGATGTCCGACGACCCAGTCCGCGTGTATCAAGGTCCGCATTCGTCTCCCGACACAATCTCTCAGACCACCGAACCGGGAATCGGCGACCGACACATCACGCGCTGTGCTGTCGATCCCCGCACGCCCAGTTGTCCCTTGTGCATGCCGGGCATCCTCTCAGGGGCGCGCACGCAACTCGATGTCACCATACCACGCGACGGCGCTCTCGCCGGTCTGGTCGGTGTCGGTCATGACGGCGATGCCAGCCACTGGCGGCGGCTCCTCGCGGAAGGCGCGCCGGTAGTCGGCGTAGACATCGCGCTCGACACTGACCCATTCGCCGACCCGCGCCGCGCCCGACTCGACGACGAACATCATGGCGCGCGCAGTGTAGGCGTTGGGCAGCATCGTGCCAGCCGGCGCGCGGCCATCCCAGACGTAGTTGAGGCCCGCGTGCGGTGGGTATTCGCCGTAGAGCGACTTCGCCAGGCCATACTGCATGCGCATGCCCGCGCCAATCCCGGGGCGGTTGGGGTCGTAGCGGAACATCACGTAGACCCTTGCGGGGTAGTCGTCGCCCTCGCGGCTGTTGATGTCGGCACCCTTGACGAGTGCGCCAATCTTCCAACGCCAGCGCAGGATCGGGAAGTCCTTGAGTTCGACCACACGCTCATCGAATCGGCGCATCAGGCCTGAAGCCGACCCCGCGCTCTCGGCCTTGAGGACGGTGACGCCACCCTCGCTTACCAGTGTGTAGCGCGTCTGGCGCTCGACCTTGCGAAAGGTGAGCGGCTTCCATTCTGGCGGCAGACTGCCGTCGGCCTTGAGCGCGGAAAAGCGTCCGGCGGCGATGACAGTCTGGGCTTGGGGAATGGCACTGGTCGCCGCTGCTCCAAGGCAGACCAGCGCTACGAAAAGGCGCACTTGCCTCACAACGAACCGACGAAGTTATCGATCAGCGCGGCCAGCGCGGCAGGATTGTCTTGCGGCACCCGGTGGTCCGCATCGACTTCCGCGGTGCGTGCGCCCGGGATCAGCGCAGCCAAACGCTCCATGTTGGCGCGCGGAAACACATCCGAGGCGCTGCCACGGATGATCAGCGTCGGGCAGGCGACGCGAATGCGGTCCCAGATGGGCGTCTCCAGCAGGTGTTCGGTCGAGACCGCGCCGGGTGGGTGGTAGCGCCATGCGTAGCGTCCATCGGACTGTTCGACAAAGGAGTGGCTGCTGTAGTGATCCTTCATCGCCTCGCTCCACAGCTTCGAGAAAGGCATGCGGCTGCGCGCCTCGGCCAGCGAATCGAAGCGAAATTCGCGCACCATCTGATCGCGCACCCGCGCGCTCAACTGCGGATCCAGCGAGACGCCCGGGTCGACCACGGTGAGGCTTGCCGCCATTTGTGGTGACTGCGAGGCCAGCAGCAGCGCAAGGTTGCCGCCGGTGGCCGCACCGACCAGATGCACGCGCTTCAGACCTTCTGCATCGAACAGCGCGCGCAGGTCGCCGAGATAGTCGTCGTAAGCGTAGCCCGCCTCGGGATAGTCCGACAGGCCATGCCCGCGCGCGTCCGGAGCAAGAAAACGGTTGGCAAGCCTGCTCGCGTCGACCACGAAGTCCCACACCCGCGCATTGGTGCGGTTCGGATGCAGGAGCACGACCGGCGTAGCAGCGCCCGGCCAGTCCAGCATATGCAGAGACAGGCCCGGCAACTGCAGACGACGCGACTGCGCCGGACGGCGAAAGTTGCTCATACGACCCCCGTCAGTTGAGCGTAACGCGGATCGCGCACCAGGCGCGTCCAGTCCGCCGGTGTGTCGACATCCGCAAGCGGAGCAAGTTCGGCCAGGCGCGCACCCGCGCGGCGGGCGCGCTCGCGGGTCTCGGGCATGACCCGCGAGGTACTCCACGTGATGCCTGCAAACAGTTCAGGGACCGCGCGCGCGAGCCCCACCAGAACATAACCGCCGTCTGTCGCGGGACCGAACACGGCATCGTGCGCATCGAGCTTTGCAAACGCCTCTCGAAGGTGGTCAACCGTCCGGTCAGGGCAGTCGGTGCCGATGAGCACCGGACGCGCGCCGGCGCCGAGTGCGGTCATCAGCGCGAGCCACATGCGCGCCCCGAGGTCACCTGCCCTTTGCGCCACCAGGGTCACCTGGTACTGGTCCGCGCACGCGACGAAGACCGGATGGACGGCATCGGGCGCGCAATGCAGCTCAATGACTGCTCCCGGGGTCGCCGCGCGCCAGGCGGCAGCTGTCGCAAGCGTCTGGTGCAACAGACGCTCCTGTGCCCACGCCGCGCCCTCGGGTCCAAGGGCGGGAATCAGCCTGGTCTTGCATTGACCCGCCACCGGCGCTCGCGCGAAGACGATGAGAAGCGGCGTCATGCGTAGGCGATCCAGCGCCCGCAGGTGATCACCCCTACCCACAGGATGATCGAGGCCGCTGCCATGACGCGCGCGCCGGAGGGTGCGCTGGCCCGCGTATCCCACTGCGCCACGCTGCCCCATGGCCCGGTGTGGAACAGCGCCGCGTTGGCACCGGCTGCCATGATGAGTCCGACCTTGATCAGGAAGACGCGGTTGCCGATGAGATCGGCCGCGTGCGCGATGAAGAGCAGGAGGCCGCTGGCGGCTGCGAGGGCAAATGCCGCAAGCGTCCAGGGCAGTGCGTGCGCGGCCAGACGCGTGAGCGACAGGTCGCGCGAAAGACCCAGGATGCGCAGATCGACGACGACGATCGAGCCGAACAGGAGCGCGATGGCGATGAGGTGGACGGTCTCCAGCGTCGGATAGGCCCAGGCGCTGCCGCGCAGGAAGACCGCGAGCGGCAGGTCGCTGAGCGTCTGTCCCATCGCCGGCAGGCGCCGCGCGCCAAGCCCGTCTAGCGCAGTTCGGTCGGCTTGCCGGCGATGATGATGCGCTCGGCGCGCATTTCGTTGGGTTTGGACGTGCTTGCATACCCTTCAAGGGTCACCGTCGCTCCGACCTTGACCATTTCGGCGTTGAGCCCGCGTGCCTCCATGCGAAATACCGGCGCCAGCCACGCGAACCAGACTTTGTCGCCGGCGCGCAGGCGCACGGTCGCATGCGGGCTCTGGTATTTCGACTCGACGATCGTGCCGGTCAGGGTCAAGGTCTTGGAGTTGTCGTACTCCCCCCAGCCGTGGTGCGCCTGCGACGGCAGGGCCAGGAGCAATAGTACGAACAGGGCGGCGATGCGGTGCTTCATTTCAGTCCTCCTCGGCAGGTGGGGCAAGGGCGTCGAGACGGCGGTTGCGCTCATCCTTCGGCAACGCGGCGAGCGCTTTCGCCGCGGCGAAGAAGGCCGACATGTCACCGCGTTCGCGATGCAACAGCGCGGCGAATTGCGGTACGCGCTGAGTATAAGCCGCGATCGAACCCAGCTTGGCGTTGTTCAGGTCGCGCATGATCCATTCGTCCCAGGCGCGGCGCTCGGTCGCAGCAAGGCCCCAGCGATCGGCCAGGGTCCCATAGTCGCGCCTGAGCTTGTCGAGCACCGCCATCTTCCCAGCGAGGCGCGCAGCCTCGGAGCCTCCGCCGGCATAGGCAGCCGCAAGCGCACGCCGTGCGCCAAGCAGCAGGCGCATCAAGGAGCGCCGGCGCTCGCTAAAGGCCGCATAGCGCTCACTGTCGGCCGCGCTTGCATGGTCTGCGATCCAGCGCTTCAGGCCTTCCTCCTCGACTGCAACCGCGAAGGATTCGTTGAAGGTCGTGTCGTCGCGCACGTACACGACCTGATGCGCCAGTTCGTGAAACAGGAAACGCGCGATCTCCAGGTCCGGATGGCGGATGAAGGTGTTGAGCAGCGGATCGTCGAACCAGCCGAGCGTGGAGTAGGCCGGCACGCCGCCGACGAATACGTCCAGACCCTGCCCGCGCAGCGTCGCCGCGTAGGCATCTGCGTCTGCCTGCGCGAAAAAGCCGCGATAAATGACGCAACCGGCCACCGGAAAGCACTGCGTGCGCAGTTCGAGCGAAAGGGCCGGCGCGGCGAAGACGTTCCACACCACATGCGGACGCCGCAGGTCGGCGTACTTGCGATAGCTGCCGTTGTCAGGCAGTCCCAGTTCGCGGCTCGCGAATGCACGCGCGCGCGCGGCCAGTTCGAGGCGGCGCTTGAGGTCCGCCGGTGTCGAGGCGTCGGTGATGACCTCTTCGATCGGACGCGCCAGCCGCATGACCTCCATGTGCCCGGCGGCCAATTGCCAGTAGTAGGCGGACGCGCCACAGCCGCCGAGCAACAGTAGAGCGGATGCCGCCAGCAGCCGCTTCATGTGGCGAAGCGCCCGGTCGAGACGAAGGCGACTATCTGCTGCGCCACCTTGGTCGAGAACAGCATCTCGGTGTGGCTGACCGCCAGGCACAGATGCGCGCGCGTGCCCGGCACGCGGGTCTCGGCCACGCTGACCGTGCCGTCATTCGGAAGCGGCAGTCCGGGGCCGAGAAGCCGGCCGGCACCATACGGCCGCGTGCCGGCGATCACACCTACCTCCACCTGCGACGGTATCGCCGGGCGCGGCGCGTTGAGCCACTCCGGAAGCGCTTCGCCCAGCATCATGCGGCCCAGCCTTCCGCGGCGCGCCGCCAGCGAGGCGGCCACATGCGACCCGGCCCAGGGCGAGCCCACCATGACAACCCGCCCCAGGCGACGCGCGCCCAGCTGCCAATTGCGCGCTGCCAGCATGCGCAGGATCAGCACTCCGCCAAAGCTGTGCCCGGCGAAATGGACGGTCTCCTGCGGCAGTCCATCGACGAATTGCTCAAGCCGACTGACGCACACCGCCAGGGGGGCCCGGGTGGACGGATAGGAGAACGCCTGTGCCGGCTGACCGGCGTTTCGCAGGCGGTTACGCCAGAAGGTGGTGGCAAATCCCGACATCCACAGGCCATGCACGCATACCACGACGTGCGCGCCGGCAGCGCTTTTCATCCGCGGCCCATCACCGCGATCCAGGCGAACCAGAAGCCGAATCCGCCGGTGAGTAGCGGCGCAACGATATTGTTCATGACACTCGCCTCTTCGGGCTCCTCGACCCCGGCAGGGTCGAGCATGATTCTTACGCGCGCGCCGACCGGTTCGCGTCGGGCATACGAAAACCGCGTATGGAAGCGCTTCACTTCGCCCGCCAGATCGGTGTACTCGATCTCGCTGGCGGGCAATCCCATATGACGGATCTTGGCGACGACGGTGCCATCGCCACGAGGCCAGGTGCGCAGCTTGATGAAACCATCGCGCAGGATCCACAGGCCGACCAGGAATACCGCCAGCCCGCCCAGGCCCTGTGCGGAAAACAATCCGCTCATTGATGCAACGCTCCTTGCCCCGCGCAATCGCGGCAGGCCCAACGCAGGGCCAGCACTGCGCACACGACGCCGCAGTTTAGCCGTCCTGTCCCGGCCCTATAACGAGTGAGCGGTGAATCCCTGCGCTTCGAGCCTGGCGATGATCTCGGTGATGTGCGCCGGGTTGCGGGTCTTGAGCACGAACTCCACCTGAGCGCTATTGACCGGCAGGTCGCTGAAGGCGCGCTGGTGATGGACTTCCTCGATGTTGGCGTTGGATTCCCCGATGACCGTGGCCACGCGCGCCAGGCCGCCGGGCAGGTCGCGCAGCTCGACCCGGATGCGCGCCAGCCGACCGGAGCGCACCAGGCCGCGCTCGATGAGTGCCGCCAGGGTCAAGGGATCGATGTTGCCGCCGCACAGGATCAGCCCGACCTTGCGCCCGCGAAAGCGTTCGGCGTGGCGCAGCAGCGCCGCCAGTCCCGCCGCCCCGGCGCCTTCGACGACGGTCTTTTCAATTTCCAGGAGCAGGACAATCGCCTGTTCCACATCACCTTCGTCGACCAGCAAGATGTCACCGACCAGGCGCTCGATGATGCTCTTCGTGATCCTGCCCGGTTCCTTGACCGCGATGCCGTCGGCGATGGTCGCCGGGCCGAAGGGTCGCGTTTCGCCCTTGAGCGCGCAATACATCGACGCAAAACGGGTCATCTGCACCCCCACGACCTCGATTGCAGGTCGCAACGCCCGTGCAGCCACGGCAATGCCGGAAATCAGGCCGCCGCCGCCGATGGCAACGAGAAGGGTATCGAGGTCGGGCTGCTGCCGCAGCATCTCCAGGGCCAGGGTCCCCTGCCCCGCGATCACTTTGGTGTCGTCATAGGGATGCACGAAACACGCACCGTGCTCTTCGGCCAGCGCCAGCGCATGGGTCCGGGCTGCATCGAAGTCGTCACCATGGAGGACGATTTCGGCACCAAAGCGACGCGTCATCTCGACCTTGACATCCGGGGTGAAGCGCGGCATGACGATCACGCAGCGAATCCCCAGGCGCCCGGCGTGATAGGCGACGCCCTGCGCATGGTTGCCCGCACTCGCCGCGATGACGCCGCACGCGCGCTCCTTAGCGCTGAGCGAAGCCAGCTTGTTGAGCGCCCCGCGCTCCTTGAAACTCGCGGTGAATTGATGGTTCTCGAACTTGAGGTACACCTGTGCACCGGTGATCTCCGAGAGCGTGCGCGAATGCAGGCAGGGGGTCTCTACGACGTGGCCGACGAGTTCGCGCGCAGCCGCGTCGACATCTTCAATCGTGATCACGGCGCGCCCTCAGCTTCTGCCCGGTGGTGGCTGCAGGCCGCGATACTCCGCGGCAATCTCGTTCAAGCGCCGCACCGTCTCCTGCTTGCGGCTGCCGACCTCGTCCAGGCGCCTGAGCGTCGCCGCCAGTTCGGCCTCGCGCGGTGACTGGGTGCCGGAAGGATCGAAGCGCAGCATCAGGCGCAGCATGTGCGCCTGATTGGTGAGACTCAGCTCCTCGAGGTTGAGCTGCCCCAAAACGCCCTGCAGTTGCCGGTACTCGGCGGCCAGGCGGCCGGCGCGGCGGCTGCGCTCGTCGTCCGGCGCCCCCTGTCCCGGACCGGGCATGGTTCCTGGCAGTGCCACGGGGCCGGTCGACGCGACGACCAGCGCGATGGCGTCTTCGAGCGCCGGGACCACGTCGACCACCCGTGTCGACTCGCCGACCCGCGCACCGATGAGGCCCGACTTGAGACCGGGCTCGGCCACGGCGGCGCGCTCGATGAGGGCGGCCAGGTATTGCGACTTGATCGCGTAATTGACGTTCTGCGGGATGTCGCCGGTGACCCGCGCAACCGCCTGGGCGTCGAGCTTGGCGGCGACCACGCCGACGACATTGCCCTCCATGGTGACAAGCGGCCCACCCGAGTTGCCTGGCTGCACCGGGGCGCTGATCTGGAACACGCGGACGTCGTTGCCGGCGCCGGAAAAACTGTTGATGATGCCGTCGGTCACCTTGGGCTCGATACCCTGCTGACGCACGTTGGGAAATCCCATCGTGACAATCGCCGTGCCGCGCCGCACGCCGGCGGAGCTGGCCACAGGCAGGGGCTTGAAGCGCCCGTCGACCTTGAGGACGGCAAGATCGTTGGCCTTGTCGGTGAGCACCACGCGCGCTGGAAAGGTCTCGCCCTTGAGATTGCGCAACATGATCGAATTGCTGTCGACGATGACGTGGTGGCAGGTCACGAAATAGCCGTCGGCAGTGACAAAAAAACCAGTGCCGGTGGCCAGGCGCTGCGCCAGCACGGGCGCGGCGGCGCAGGCGGCAAGGGCCATGAACAGGAAAAGGCGCGGCAGCAGGCGCAGTGCCTGCCGAATCATGCGTCCGCGGGCGCTGTGCCGCATGAGCGGACTCGCCACGCTCATGCCGCCCGCTCGCGGTCCTCCAGGATCATGTCGGCAGCCTTTTCCGCGATCATGATCGTCGCCGCATTGGTGTTGCCCGACACCAGCGTCGGCATGACCGAGGCGTCCGCCACGCGCAAGCCGGGCACACCGTGCACGCGCAGCCGCGGGTCGACCACCGCATCGGCATCGCGCCCGATGCGACAGGTGCCGACCGGGTGATAGCCCGATGAGCCATGGTCACGCACGGCGTCAAGGATGGCCTCGTCGCTCTCGACCCCTGGTCCGGGCTGGAGTTCCTCGAGGACATAGGGCGCGAACGACGGCGAGGCTGCAATGCGCCGCGCCATGCGCGCGCCCGCGATCATCATGCGGCGGTCGTACTCGGTCGCCAGGTAATTCGCCTGCATGGCCGGCGCCGCGAAGGGGTCGGCACTCTTGATGCGCACATGGCCGCGGCTGGTCGGACGGAAGGGGTAATAGCCCACGGTGAAGCCCGGCCAGGGATGGGGTGTCGCGCCGCGCGTCGCGGCGCTGACCGTCGACAGGAAATAGTTGACGTCCGGCGTGGCTGCATCCGGCTCAATCCGCGTGATCATCGCACCTGTCATGACGCCGATGGCAAGCGGCCCGCGGCGTTGTAAGAGGAACTTGAGCCCGATGCGCATCTTGCCAAAGAGAGTGCGAAGGTCATCGTTGGTCGTGATCGGCTTGGTGCATTTAAAGAGGAATCGCAGTGACAGGTGGTCCTGCAAGTTCTCGCCGACCCCCGGCAGGTCACGGATCACCGGCACGCCGTGCTGTTTGAGCAGGTCCGCCGGGCCGATGCCTGAGAGCTGGAGTATCTGCGGCGACTGCAATGCCCCGGCGCACAGCAGCACTTCGCGCGCAGCCTTGACAACCACCTCGCCCGACGGGCCGCGATAGCGTACGCCGGCCGCACGACCGCCTTCGAAAACGACAGCCATCGCATGCGCTTCGGTCACCACTTGCAGGTTGGCGCGCTTGCGCGCCGGGCGCAGGTAGCCGACCGCGGTCGAGCAACGCCACCCATTGCGGGTGGTCAACTGCAGGTAGCCCGCCCCCTCCTGAGTCGCGCCGTTGAAATCGTCGGTGCGCGGAATACCCAGATCGCCGCAGCCGCGGATAAAGGCATCGACAAGTTCGCTTTTCTCGCCGATGTCGGATACCGATAGCGGCCCGTCGCCACCGTGGTAGGCATTGGCTCCGCGCGAGTTGGATTCGGACTTGATGAAGTAACGCAGAGCCTCGTTGCGGCCCCAGCCCTCGGCACCCATCGATTCCCAAAGGTCGAAATCCTCCGCCTGGCCGCGGATCTGGATCAACCCGTTGACAGCACTCGATCCGCCCAGGGTGCGGCCGCGCGGCCAGTACACCTGGCGGCCCTTCATGTGCGGGTTGGGCTCGGTATTGAATCCCCAATTGAGCACAGGGTGCAGCATGGTCTTGCCGTAGCCGATCGGGATATGAATCCACGGATAGGTATCGGGCGGCCCAGCTTCCAGCAGCAACACCTTGCTCTTGCCATCGGCAGTCAAACGATTGGCAAGCACGCAACCAGCCGAGCCAGCACCGACGATGATGTAGTCGTAGTTCATGTTCCGGAATATCCCGCGTCGAAGGCCAGCGATGACGCACAGTGCAGGGTTTGCACTGCAACATTGACAGCGCCAAGGGCAATCTATAACTTTATAGCAGAGGAGACTAAACAATGACCATAGAAAGCAAAACTACAGCCACGCAATCCGACTCGACGCTGGATAGCGCGCCCAACCCGCGGCGGCGCAACGCCCTCAAGACCGCGGTCGCACTTGCCGGCGCACCCTGGGTGTTGCGCCACGCGCATGCGCAAGGCATGGATCTGGGCCCCTACCAAAGCGCCAAGATCAACTGGCGCCTGGCTGAGGGACAGGTAGTCAACGTTTCCTGCATCTCCGCGGTCTATTTCGACAATCTGATAGCGATCACGCCGGAGTTCGAGGCGCTGACCGGAATCAAGGTGCGCTACGACAAGGTGCCGCCGGGCCAGATTCGCCAAAAGGTCGTGCTCGACCTTTCGGCCAAGACCGGCAACATCTCGACCCATGCGGCCGATCCGATGTACATCCCGCTGTACGCCGCCAACAAGTGGACCGAGGTCCTCGAGAACTACCTGAACGACCCGAAACTCTGCGACCGCGCCTGGTTCAAGCCTGACGACATGGTCGAGGCCTGGCGCCGTGCCGACATGGTCGACGGTCGCAGCTACGGCCTGCCCTTCATGGGCGAGACCACGATCCAGACCTACCGCAAGGACCTCTACGATGCCCGTGGCTTGAAGCCCGCCGAATCCTTCGACGAGATCATCTCCAACGCCAAGGCACTGCACAACCCGGGGTCGCGCCTGTGGGGCTTTTGCCTGCGCGGCATGCCGGGCGCCGGGCAGAACATGTACATCTACCCGTCGATATTCCGCGCCTTCGGCGCGAGCTGGTTCGACGCCAATGGCCGCATCCGCGTCAACAGCCCCGAGGCTATCGCCGCGCTCGAGTGGTACGTGATGGCCAACAATACCTACGGCCCGCAGGCGGCGCAGAACTGGAACTGGCCCGACATCGCCGATGCGTTTTCCCAGGGAACCCTGGCCAGCTACATCGACGGTTCGTCCGCAGCGCCGGTGCTGACCAATCCGGATCGTTCGAAGGTGATCGGAAAGATCGGCTACGCCCGTTGGCCGAGAGGTCCCTCGGGCAAACGTGTCGGCTCGATCTGGAACTGGGCGCTGCCGATCAATTCGGCGCTGCCCGAAAGAGCCCGTCAGGCGACGTGGTTGTTCATCCAGTGGGCCTGCAGCGAGGAGACCCAGGCGCGCACCTCGTTCAAGTGGAAAGGGCCCAACAAGCGCTACGACGTCAACCGCGTGTCGATGTGGAAGAACCCGGCCTATCTGGAGAGCATCTCCACGGCCGGCCACAACTTCATCAACGCGACCGTCGACGGCATGACCCAGGACTCCGACGTCGATTGGCGCCCGCGCGTGCCGCAATGGCCCGCGATCGGCGAGACCATGGCCAAGATCGTGCAGGCGGCGCTGGTCGGACAGGTCAAGGCCAAGCCGGCGCTCGACGATGCGCAGACCCAGGTCGAGCGCATCATGCGCGGAGGCTGAAGCGGCACTTCGTAGCCGGTTGTGATGACGCCGGAACAGCGGCTCGCGTTCGCCGAGCGCCCGGAGCGACGCTTTGCGCTCGCGATGGTGGCGCCGGGCGTGCTGGTGCTGGTCGTCACGACCACCTTCCCGCTGCTCTACCTCGTCTGGCAGAGCCTCAACAACATCAACCTGTCCATGCCGGGCATGGACAGGTTCATCGGGGTGGAGAACTACGTGCGCATGTGGAACGACATGCGCTTCTGGGCCGCTTTCGTCTTCACACTCATCTACACCGGTGCCACGGTC
This sequence comes from Burkholderiales bacterium, assembly GCA_046160545.1. Taxonomy (GTDB): domain Bacteria; phylum Pseudomonadota; class Gammaproteobacteria; order Burkholderiales; family JAEUOS01; genus JAEUOS01. Next base: position 5,487 of record JBJXGS010000092.1, on the reverse strand, counting down.
ACACTGCAGCTCGTGATCGGACTTGCGATGGCGCTCCTGATCCTCAAGATCCCGCGCGCGCAATGGGCGTTCCGCATTGCCGCCATCCTGCCGATCGTGCTTGCGCCGGTGGTGGTCGGGCTGATCTGGAGAAGCCTCTTGCTCACTCCTGATTTCGGCATCGTCGACTTTGCCTCGCGCTCACTGGGACTGGGGTCGCACAACTGGCTGGGCGAGCCGACCCTGGCGCGCATCTCGGTGATCGCGATCCACACCTGGCAATGGACACCGTTCGTCTTCCTGTACATGCTGGCCGCCCTTGCCGCGCTGCCCGCCGAACTGTATGAGGCAGCGCGCATCGACCGCGCGAACGCCTGGCGCCGCTTCGTCCACATCACCCTGCCCCTGATCCGCCCTGCGATCGTGGTCGTGGTGATCCTGCGCATGACCGTTGCGCTGTCGGCCTTCGCGGCGATCTACGCGGCAACCGGCGGCGGCCCTGGCACGGTCACCGAAATCATCAACCTGTATGCCTACCGGGTCTCCTTCGCCGAGCTTTCGCTGGGCTACGGCGCCGCTTCGGCAGTCGTTCTCCTGGTGCTGACCATGGTGGTCGCGGGGATACTGTTTCGCGTCAGGCGGGCCGCATGAGCCCGGGTGCTGCGCGACGCGCAATGCGCGGAGCGGCGCTGATGCTGGCGGCCGCCCTCCTGCTGGCGGTCTGGGTGGTACCGGTGGCGTTGACGGTCCTGACCTCCTTCAAGAACGAAAAGGAGGTGCTCGCCTATCCGCCCAGCGTGATCTTCGAGCCCACGGTCAAGGCCTACACCGCCGTCTTGACCGGTCCGACCAACATCGTGCCCAACCTGATGAGCAGCCTGATCGTCGCCATCGGCACGACCATCCTCACCATCGTGATCGCGGTGCCGGCTGCGTATTCGTTTGCACGCCTGCGCCTGCCGGGCAAGAAGCCGGTCGGCTTCTATGTCCTGGCAACACAACTGGTACCGCCGATCGGACTCATCATCCCCTACTTCCTGATCCTCAACCGCGTCGGCTGGATGGACAGTTACCGCGGCCTGATCCTCATCTACCTCACCTTCTCGCTGCCCTTCGCGATCTGGCTCCTGGTGTCCTACTTCGAGGACATTCCGCGCGAGATGGAAGAGGCGGCGCTGCTCGACCGCGCCAGTCGCTGGCAGGCCTTCTGGCACGTGGTGCTGCCGCAGGCACGCGGCGCGATCGCCGTCACCGTGACCTTCGTGTTCCTCAACGCGTGGAACGAGTTTCTGTTTGCCGTGGTGCTGGGCGGCGCCACCGTCAAGCCGGTCACCGTGGCGATGTACAACTACATCAACACCGAGCAGACGCAATGGGCGCAACTGTCGGCAGCGGCGCTGGTGGCGATGCTGCCGGTGATCCTCCTGGGCATCCTGGCGCAGAAACACATCGTCAGCGGACTGTCCGCGGGCGCGGTCAAGGGAGTGGGTCGAAGATGAGCAAGAAGGGCGCGGTCAAACTTGCCGGTGTGGGCAAGTCCTTCGGTCATACCACGGTGTTAAGCGACGTGGAACTGGAAATCCGGCCTGGCGAGTTCTTTTCGCTGCTGGGCCCCTCGGGATCGGGCAAGACCACGACGCTGCGCATCATCGCAGGGCTGGAGACGGCCACCGCGGGGACGGTCCACCTGGACAACGTCGACGCAACCCTGCTGCCGCCGGGCGACCGCGATGTGGCGATGGTCTTCCAGAGTTACGCCCTGTATCCGCACATGACCGTCTTCGACAACATCGCGTTTCCGTTGAAGATGATCCGCACACCGGCCGCCGCGATCGACACTGCCGTCAGGGAGGCCGCCGCGCGCGTGCGCATCGACCACCTGCTCGCACGCCGACCCGGACAGCTCTCGGGCGGCCAGCAGCAGCGCTGCGCATTGGCGCGCGCGATCGTGAGGCAGCCTGCGCTATTCCTGCTCGACGAGCCCCTGTCGAATCTCGACGCCAAGCTTCGAGTTGAAACACGCGTCGAATTGCGCCGCCTGCAGCGCTCGCTCGACGTTACCACCGTCTATGTCACGCACGACCAGGAAGAGGCAATGTCGATGTCGGACCGGCTCGCCATCTTCATGGATGGACGCATCGTGCAGATCGGCACACCCGAGGAGGTCTACCAAAAGCCCGCCACGGTCGATGTCGCCGCGTTCCTGGGCAATCCGCCAATGAACGTGCTGCCGGCACGACTGGCCGGAGGCAGCATCGTGATCGGCGAGGCGCGGATTGCCGCACCGCGCCTGGCATCGCTGGGAGAGAAGGACATCATGCTCGGCGTGCGCCCCTCCGAGGTCGAGATCGGCGCAGACGGTGTTGCCGCAACGGTCACGCTGTGCGAGCTGCTGGGCGACGACGTCATCGTCGACCTCGACGTGGGCGGGCTGCTGGTGCGGGCCAAGGTACCCGGGCGCACCCGTGTCGCCGAGGGTGAGCGGGTGAACGCCCGCTTCGACCCGGACCGGCTGCACCTTTTCGAGCGGACCGGCGGCGCGCGCATTTTGTACTGAGACCGGGCGCTTCTCGCGCCAGCCTGCCAAGGATCCGGCGCCGCCGGACCGCGCATGAGCCACAATATCAGCTCGTCACGCCGCGCCATGAACCGAATCTCCGTCTTCCGGCACCTGCTGCCCTTCTGCCGCCCCTACGCACGCCGGTTTGCCCTGGCGTTCGCTTTTCTCTGCATCGCCGCGCTGGCGACGCTGGCGATTCCCTGGGCGTTCAAGAACCTGATCGACTTCGGCTTCGCCGCCGGGGCCGCACCCGGCGAAATCGATCGTCACTTCATCGCCCTGTTCGGCATCGCCTGCCTGCTCGCCGTCTTTACCGCGGCACGCTTCTACATGGTGAGCTGGCTGGGCGAGCGCGTCACGGCCGACTTGAGAAGCGCCGTGCAGGCCAACATGCTGCTGCAGTCGCCGCGCTTTTTCGAGACCACGCAGACCGGCGAAGTCCTGTCGCGGCTGACGACCGACACGACGCTGGTGCAGACCGTTGTCGGCACCAGCATCTCGATGGGCCTGCGCAACGCCTTTCTCTGCGTGGGCGGGATTGCGATGCTGGTCATCACCAACCCGCGCGCGACGATCATCATTCTCGCCATCATCGCCTTAACGGTGATCCCGGTGGCGCTGATCGGCCGGCGCGTGCGCAAGCTCTCGCGCGCCTCGCAGGACCGGGTCGCCGACGCCAGCGCCCTGGCCGGCGAGGTGCTGGCCGCCATGCCGGTGGTGCAGGCCTTTACCAACGAACCGCTGGAGCGCAGCCGCTTTTCACAGTCGGTCGAACGGGCATTCGCGACCGGCATCGACCGCACGCGCGTGCGCGCATGGCTGACCGCGGTGATCATCGTGATCGTTTTCGGCGGCGCGATCTACGGGCTGTGGCTGGGTGCGCGCGCGGTGGCGGCCGGCAGCATGAGCGCCGGAACGCTGGCGCAATCGGTGCTCTACGTGGCCATCGTCGCCGGCGCGGTCGGCGCCCTTGCCGAAGTTTTCGGCGAGGTCATGCGCGCCGCCGGTGCGACCGAACGCCTGCTCGAATTGCAGACTGCTCCTGCGCACATCGCCTCGCCGGCCAGCCCGCAGGGCTTCCCGCCGGTATCGCTGCGCGGCGCCGAGGTCACCTTCGAGGCGGTGCGCTTTTCCTACCCTTCGCGCCCCGGCCAGCGCGCCATCGACGGCCTGGACCTCGCCATCGCGGCCGGCGAGACCGTTGCCGTCGTCGGCCCTTCAGGCGCCGGCAAGACCACGCTCATGCAGCTGCTGCTGCGCTTTCACGATCCGGATAGCGGCGCCGTCCGCCTTGACGGCGTCGACCTGCGGCGCGCGAGCTTGCGCGAGCTGCGCTCGCGCATCGCGATTGTCCCGCAGGAGGTCGTGATCTTCGCGGCCGACGCGATGGAGAACATCCGCTACGGGCGACCGGACGCCAGCGATGCCGAGGTCACGGCCGCCGCGCGCGCTGCGCAGGCACACGATTTCATCTCCGCCTTGCCGCAGGGCTACCGGAGTTTCCTGGGCGAACGCGGCGTGCGGCTCTCCGGCGGTCAACGCCAGCGCATCGCCATCGCCCGCGCCATTCTGAAGGACGCCCCGCTGCTGTTGCTCGACGAGGCCACCAGCGCGCTCGATGCCGAATCCGAGCAGGCCGTGCGACGTGCGATCGATCGTGCCAAGCATGGGCGTACCACCCTGATCGTCGCGCATCGCCTGTCGACGGTCAAGGATGCCGACCGCATCATCGTGCTCGACGGCGGGCGCGTGGTCGAGTCCGGCGAACCCAGGAAACTGCTTGACGAAGGCGGACTCTACGCGCGGCTGGCGCACCTGCAGGTCAGTGAAGCTGCCCTCGGCGAGGTTGCGGATGCCTGAGGAACATGAAGCATGATTCGGCCGGAGCGCGCTGCAACGCTTCCCCGCTGATGCCGCACGCATGGCCAATCGCCTTCCTCCCCTGCACGATCTGGCCGCGTTCGAAGCCGCAGCGCGCCACGGCAGTTTCCTGAAGGCCGCCGATGAACTCGCGCTGACCCAGTCGGCGGTCAGTCACCGCATCAAGTCGCTCGAGGAATTCCTGGGAGTCGCACTCTTCATCCGCGTCAATCGCAATATCGCGCTCACTTCCTTCGGCGAACGCTACCTGGTGGACGTGCGCGACGTGCTGGAACGGCTGGGAAATGCGACGCGAGCGCTGACCGGCGCGACGCGCGAACGCCTGCGCATCTCGGCCGCGCCAGCGCTCGGAGCCCGCTGGCTGGTCGGTCGCCTGGCCGGCTTCCAGCGCGCCCACCCGGAGGTCGAACTCACGGTTTCATCCTCCTACGACCTCGAGGTGATTCGTCGTGGCGAAGTCGATGTCGGTATTCGCTACGGCGCGGGCGATGCGCCGGGACTGGTGACGCGGCCGCTGCTCGAGGAGACCCTGTTCCCGGTCGCGAGCCCCGCCTACCTTGCCTCCATCGGCGGCCTGGCGAACCCCTCCGATCTTGTCCGCGCAACCCTGCTGCGCCACCCGCAACTCTCCTGGAGCACCTGGTTCCGCGCTGCCGGACTCGAACGCGACGTCCCGGCCAACGGCGCACTCTACGAGGACGCGATGCTGATGTATGAGGCCGCGGCCGCCGGCCAGGGAGTCGCTCTCGCGCTGAAAACCCTGTTTGCGAGCTATCGGGCCGGCGGGTCGCTGATCAGGCCCTTCGAACTCGAAGCACCTGACCGCGCCTACACGATCGTGTGTTCACCTGCCGCAGCCCAGTCGCAGTCGGTGCGCCAGTTCTGCGATTGGCTGGTGGCCGAAGCGATGTCGTGACACTCGGCCGGAGCCTCAGCCCGCCGCAGGACCGGCGCCACCACGAGTGCGAAAGTCACGCATTGCGGGAATGCGCCACAAGGGCAGCGCGGCGGCGATAAGACACAGGAACGAAAACACAAAGCCGATGCGGTAGTTCCCGGTTACGTCG
>JBJXGS010000091.1:0-2965 GCA_046160545.1 Burkholderiales bacterium | reverse complement strand
CGCGGTCTCTGGTATCGACTTTGCGACGCTATCCGCGCCGCCTGCCGCTGCCATGCCTGCGCGGCAGATGGCTGCCGGCGTGCTCACCATCCCCGCCGGAACGCAGATTGTTGTCCGGACCATTGACGCGATCGACGGCAACACCGCGAAGGCGGGTGGGCGTTACCGCGCCAGCATCGACGATGCGGTCATGGTCGGCGGCCAGACGGCCATTCCTCGCGGCGCCAATTGCACGCTCGAAGTGATTGCCGTGCAGGCAGGACAAGAAATGGCCTTGCGGCTGAGGGACGTCAATGTGGCCGGCAAGCTCTACAGCACCTCTACTGAATACGCCGAGGTGGAAGCCACCGGGACGAGCAAGACGCAGAAAGGTGTGAAGCGCGGCATCGGTTTGGGCGCGGTCGGCGCCGGGGTGGGAGCAATGGCGGGCGGAGGCAAAGGGGCCGCCATCGGTGGTGTGATTGGCGCAGGTGTGGGCGCAGCTTCGAGCGCTGGTGCGAAAGGCAAGCAGATCAACATACCGACCGAGGCGCGCCTAGTGCTGGCGCTCGCGGCGCCGCTGCAGATGAATTGAGGAAGTGATGCGAAAGGGACATATGAAGAACCAAACCATGCTCAAGACCATAGCGGTGATCGCCGGCTGTGTGTCGCTACTTGTCGCGCCCGCCCCGGGCCAGGACGCCGTCACGCAGCAGATGCAGCAGAAGATCGCCGCCATCAAGCAGTCGATGGGCGAAAGCCAGGCACTACTGCGCCAGTATACGTGGACGGAAACGACCGAGGTCAGCGTGAAAGGCGAGGTGAAGAAGCGCGAACAGAATGAGTGCCGTTATGGCACTAACGGCAAGGTCGAGAAGACCCCCATCGGCGCTGGCGGCGATCAAACTCAGGCGGCTGGCAAAAAGCGCGGGCTCAAGGGTAAGATTATCGAGAACAAGGTCGAGGAAATAAAGGAGTACCTGGATCGCGTGGGTAGTCTGGTACGCCGCTATCTCCCGCCGGATCCGCAGGCGATGCAGGCGGCTTTTCAGTCGGGCAAGGTATCGATCAACCCGGCTGGTTCGCTCACCTTCGCCGACTACGCCAAGCCGGGCGATAGCGTGACCCTCACATTCGATCCGGCGGCCATGAAGATACGCAACTTGAACGTGAACTCCTACCTCGACTCGCCGGAGGACCCCAAAGATAAAGTCACGTTGGAGATACGGTTCTCGAGCCTCGCCGACGGAGCCAACTTCGCAGAGGAAACGCTGCTGAACGCTGCTGCAAAGCAGATCCAGATCAAGACTACTAACTTTGGCCACCACAAGGCCGGAAGGTAGCGAAGGGGGGAGTCGCGAAAGAGCAAAACGGCTGAACGACTCCCCAGCGCAGTTTGACCCCGATCCAGCGGTGAAGGTGGTCGGCATTAGGCTGACTGGCATCTATGGTCGCAAGACAGATGCTATCGGGTTATCGACCCTGCTCTTTACTGCGCTCTTTTTCCTGGGCCGGTAGGGCGGCGCGGTTCAGCCTGCCCGGTTCATTCGCTTCAACCGGATTTGCGACGGCCTTGTGATAGCGACCGAGCCAACCACCGTACTCGATCTCGGTTGGAAGAACGCCGCGCTGGATCAAGCGACGTGCCGCCTGCCGTAGGCGATCTGAATGGAGGTGGGTCTCTGCGTCGCCGTGATCTTCGATCCTGAGTTTACTGCTGATGCTTTCGAATGAGACGAAGTGATTCGGCTTGAGATGCCCGTCAGCGCGCAACCTCTCCATGGCCGGCGTGTACCGGATGAAGTGAACCTTGCCGTCCGTGCCTTCGAGGATCATTTGCGGCTTGCCCGTCATGTCGTCGTGAACATGCGCCAGGACGCGGCCTTCGAGTGACTCAATGTCCTCTAGTCGCGTGACCACAGTCGGCAGACGCGGGTCGGACATCAGGATGCCGTACTGTTGGAGCATCTTCTGTCGGTCGCCAGCTTGCTGCATGGCCTTCAGGACTTGAAGGAAGTCGCGACGGACTACCCAGCCGTTCTCGTTGGGTTTGGCGAGGCCCATTTTTGCCAGCACGCCGAGCCGTGCCGAGAGCAATTGTCCCAGTTCGTTGAGCGGACCGTAGAGCGGATAGACCAGATCAGCATCCTTGTTTCGCGAGGACCCTTTGTCAATGTAGCGGTCCAGCGATGTCGGACGGGCGAAGTCGACCTCGCGGTTTTGCGCTTGGGCGATGTCAGCGGATGTCCGGTAGCCGAGGGCGCGGGTGCATAGCCGCTCAGCTTCCTCGCGCATGCCGGATCGAATCAGATTCTTGTCGAGTCGCAGCTCCCTTCCAGCGGCGACTCCGCGCAGGGCCACGTGAACATGCGGGTGCTCGGTGTTGTTGTGAACCACTGCCACCCATTCCAGGGGCGCGCCGATGCGTTCTTCGAGCCGCGCCATGAAGTCGCGCGTGAACTGGCAGAGGTCGAGGCGCTCGCCGAACTCCGGGGAGAGGATCAGCTTGAACAGGCGCGGGTCCCGGGACGACTGCCATTCCCCCAGCCGCTCCGAAAGGCCGGCCTGCGCGGAATCCTTGCCGAACGGCCGATTCTCACCAATGGCGGAATCCCGTTCCAGATAGCGGCCATGCGCGCGCCATTGGCCCTTGGTCTTGTTCGGCGAATACGACACCCGCACCGCGCATCGCTGACTGGCAGGCTTCGGCGGCCTTCCACTGCGACGCGCCGAACCGCCCCCCGCCTGCTTCGCCGTCGCGCGGAAAAGCTGCATCAGGCGGAGGAATCCGCCCGGCACCTTGTCGTTGGCCCGATCCTGGCGCGCCTTCCGCGGACGCAACCGGAAATGGCGCGTGTCTTCAGATTCCGACATTGCGCTCCAACTCCCGCAGTGTGGCTGGTCCCTGCGTCCGCATGGTCTGGGCGACAACCAGTAGCAGCCGCTCATAGCGGCGCTTGGCGTTCGCCGTCGCCTGCTCGGTCAT
>JBJXGS010000090.1:0-10398 GCA_046160545.1 Burkholderiales bacterium | reverse complement strand
AACGGCGCCCAGGTCATCGACATCAACATGGACGAGGCGATGCTGGATTCGCAGGCGGCGATGGTGCGCTTCCTGAACCTGATCGCCGGCGAGCCGGACATTGCCCGCGTGCCGCTGATGCTCGACTCGTCCAAGTGGAGCGTCATCGAAGCGGGCTTGAAGTGCGTGCAGGGCAAGGCCATCGTCAACTCGATCTCGATGAAGGAAGGCGAGGCGGAGTTCCGCCGCCAGGCGAAGCTGTGCCGCGCCTACGGCGCCGCGGTTATCGTCATGGCCTTCGACGAGAAGGGCCAGGCCGATACCTACGCGAGGAAGACCGAGATCTGCAAGCGCGCCTACGACATCCTGGTGGACGAGGTCGGCTTTCCGGCCGAGGACATCATCTTCGACCCCAACATTTTCGCGATCGCCACCGGCATCGACGAGCACGACAACTACGCGGTCGACTTCATAGAGGCCACGCGCTGGATTCGCGCCAACCTGCCGCATGCGAAGATCTCCGGCGGCGTATCCAACGTGAGTTTCTCCTTCCGCGGCAACGAGCCCGTGCGCGAGGCCATCCATACGGTCTTCCTGTACCACGCGATCAAGGCCGGCATGACCATGGGCATCGTCAACGCCGGGCAGCTCGGCGTCTACGACGAGATCCCGCCCGCGCTGCGCGAACTGGTCGAAGACGTGGTCTTAAACCGCGGCGGCGCCGGCGGGGGCGCCACCGAAGCCCTGGTCAAGTTCGCCGAGACCTACAAGGCCCAGGGCAAGGCGAAGGTCGAGGACCTGGCCTGGCGCGACGAGCCGGTGGAAAAGCGCCTCGCGCACGCGATGGTGGCCGGCATCACCGACTGGATCGTCGCCGACACCGAGGAAGCGCGGGCGGCGATCGACGCGCGCGGCGGCCGGCCCATCGAAGTCATCGAGGGCCCGCTCATGGACGGCATGAACATCGTCGGCGACCTCTTTGGTGCCGGCAAGATGTTCCTGCCGCAGGTGGTCAAGAGCGCGCGCGTCATGAAGCAGGCGGTCGCCCACCTGGTGCCCTTCATCGAGGCCGACAAGGCCGCCGGCGGCGCGCAGACCAAGGGCCGCATCGTCATGGCCACCGTCAAGGGCGACGTGCACGATATCGGCAAAAACATCGTCGGCGTGGTCCTCGGCTGCAACAACTTCGAGGTCATCGACATGGGCGTCATGGTGCCGGCGCAGAAGATCCTCGACAAGGCCAAGGAGGTCAACGCCGACATGATCGGCCTGTCGGGACTCATTACGCCCTCGCTCGAGGAGATGGCCCACCTGGCCAAGGAGATGCAGCGCCAGGGCTTCACGGTGCCGCTCCTGATCGGCGGGGCGACCACCTCGCGCGTGCACACGGCGGTCAAGATCGCGCCCAACTACGGCTTCCCGACCATCTACGTGCCGGACGCCTCGCGCGCCGTCGGCGTTGCCTCCAACCTGGTAAGCGAAACCCAGCGCACGGGCTACCTCGAGGGCCTGGCCGCCGAGTACGAGCGCGTGCGCGCGCAGCATGCCGGCAAGAAGGGCCCGGAGATCATCACGCTCGCCGAGGCGCGCGCCAACCGGTCGCCGATCGACTGGAGCACCTACGCCCCGCCGCGCCCGAAGTTCCTCGGCCGCAAGGTCTTTCGCAACTTCAATTTGGCCGAATTGGCCGACTACATCGACTGGGGTCCCTTCTTCCAGGTCTGGGACCTGGCGGGGGCCTTCCCTGCCATCCTGCAGGACCAGGTCGTTGGCGAGGCGGCGCGTCACGTGCAGAACGACGGCCGCGCGATGCTGAAGAAAATCATCGACGGCCGCTGGCTGACCGCGCACGGCATGGTCATGCTCATGCCTGCCAACAGCGTCGACGAGGACATCGAGATCTACACCGATGAAGAGCGCAGCAAGGTCGCGCTCACCTGGCACGGCCTGCGCCAGCAGACCAGGAAGCCCTCCAACTCGCCCAACCGCTCGCTGGCGGATTTCATCGCGCCAAAGTCAAGCGGCGTACGCGACTACATCGGTGTCTTCGCGGTGACGACGGGCATCGGCATCGACGCGCGCGTCAAGGCCTTCGAGGACGCGCACGACGACTACCACGCCATCATGTTGAAGGCGCTGGCCGACCGCCTGGCCGAAGCTTTCGCCGAGTGCCTGCACGCCAAGGTAAGACGCGAGCTGTGGGGCTACGCCGCCGGCGAAACCTTCGAGAACCACGACCTCATCGGCGAAAAGTACCAGGGCATCCGCCCGGCGCCGGGCTATCCTGCCTGCCCCGACCACACGGTCAAGGGCGCGATGTTCGAACTCATCAAGGCCGAAGAAATCGGCATGTCACTGACCGAAAGCCTGGCGATGCTGCCGGCGGCGTCGGTCAGCGGGTTCTATTTCTCGCACCCGGAATCGACCTACTTCAACGTCGGCAGGGTCGGCGCTGACCAGGTGACTAATCTGGTAGCGCGCAGCGGATTCGAAAAGACCCAGGTGGAGCGTTCGCTGGCGGCGAACCTGTGACGCGCTGATCTCCGGGACACGCGCCGCGCAGCTTCACGTCGCCGCCAGGCTCGCCTTCTGCTTGAAGAGCTCCTCGATCTCGTCTTTCGTGTAGCCGGCCTCGGCGAGCACCTCGGCGCTATGCTCGCCCAGGCGCGGCGCCAGACGGCGGATTGACGAGGGCGAGCCTTCGAAGCGTATCGGCGGGTCGGTCATGCGAATGCGCCCTTCGGTGGGGTGCACCACGATGTGCCAGAAGCCGCTGGCCTTGAGTTGTTCGTCCTCGAGCAGGTCCTCCTTGCGCCTGACGGTTGCCACCGGCACACCGAGTGGCTCCAGGTCGCGCACCCATTCGGCGGTGGTGCGCGTGGCGATGATGCTTGCCAGTTCGCCGTAGGCCTTCTCCGAGTTGACGGTGCGTGTGGCGATGGTGGCGTAGTCCGGATCGGCCAGCAGGTCGTCACGGCCGGCCAGGCGGAACAGGGACTGCCAGTTGTCGTCCGAGTAAGGCAGCACCGTGAGATACCCGTCGCGCGTCGCGTAGGGCCGGCGTGCGCGCGAGAGCACGCGTTCGTAGCCCATTTTCCCGATCGGCGGATCAAAGGCCGCGCCGTACAGATGCTCGACCATCAGGTAGTCGACCAGGGTCTCGTACATCGGCACCTCGATGGCCTGGCCGCCGCCGCCGCGCTGCCTGTGGAACAGCGCCGCCAGCACCGCCGAGAGGGCGTTGTAGGCCGAGGTCTTGTCGGCGACGATGGTGGGCACGAAACGCGGCTGGTCCGACAGCACCGACATCAGCTCGGTCAGGCCGCTGGCCGACTGGATCACATCGTCATAGGCTGGCTTGTCGGCCAGCGGGCCTTCGGCGCGAAAGCCGTAGGCGGCGCAATAGATCAGGTCCGGGCGGCGCTTGGCGAAGTGCTCGTAGCCCAGCTTCAACTTGGTCGCGACCTTGGGGCGCAGGTTGTGCAGGAACACGTCAGCCGTGTCGATGATGCGCAGCAGTGCATCGCGCGCCGCCGGCTGGTTCAGGTCCAGCACGACCGAGCGCTTGTTGCGGTTGGTGGTCATGAACAGGGCCGCCATACCGGGGTTGCGCGCCGGCCCCAGCTTGCGCGACACGTCGCCTTCCGGTGTCTCGATCTTGATCACCTCCGCGCCCATGTCGCCCAGGGTCTGCGAGGCCCAGGGGCCGAGGACGACCGTGGTCAGATCGACAATGCGGATGCCGGCCAGGGCGCCGCGGTTTTCGGATGCAGGTGTAGTCATGGTCTATGGGAATTCGGAGTTGCGCAAATCCTGCGCGATGTCATTTTGCACCCTCAGTCGAGATCTGCGAACGCGCCCGCCGTACCGCCCTTGACGAATGCGCTCATCTCGACGGTCGCCGCGATGATGCGCCGTATCACCGCCTGGTCCTGGTCGCGGTGGCGCGCAATGACGAACTCCAATCCAACCGGGGGCAGGAGGTCCGACAGCGCCGCGAGGTGGCGCTGGCGAATGCGCCCCGCGACCAGGTTCTCGGGCAGCAGCGCTATGCCGCCGCCGGCGGCGACGATCACCACCATGCTTTGCAGGCTGTTGCTGGTCGACACGGCGTTGAGCGACACGCCATGCTGGCGCAGGGCTTCGACCGCGAGCGGGTACATATGGGACGGGCGCGCCAGGCACCAGACCGGCTGGCCGGCGAAGAGATCGCGCACCTCGCCGCCGCGCCGGCGCCACGCGGCGCGCAATGCGGGTGCGCACACCCACAGGAGATCGAGGCTGCCCAGCGGTGTGGACTCGAGGCGGTTGTTGTCCAGCGGTGCGGCGACGATCGCCAGATCGAGCTGGCCCAGTTCGAGCTTCTGGCGCATGTTGACCGTCAGGTCTACCTCGATGCGGTAGGTCACGCGCGGCATCTCGCGCTGCACGCGTTCCATGAGCTCACCGAACCAGGTCACGGCCACCATCTCGCCTACGCCGATGCGGATGATGCCGGTGGCTGCCTGCGCGTTGTCCAGCGACATGACGGCGTCTTCGAGGCGGCCCAGGAGCGGCTGGGTGCGCTCGACCAGTTCGCGTCCCTGGATGGTCAATTCCATGCGCCGTCCCTGGCGCTGGAACAACTTGATATTGAGTGCGGTCTCGAGTTCGCGCATGCGGCCTGAAATCGCCGGCTGGGTGGTGTTGAGCCGGTCGGCCGCAGCGCTGAAGGAGCCGAGACGCGCGATCCAGCACAGGGTTTCCAGATTGGTGAGGTTCAAGCGCTTCATGCCGCTATTACATCAGAAAAAACGATGTTTATTGATAAGAACTTATCAGTAGAACTAATATGAATTACACCCTAAGCTGCCGACTCCATGCAGCTAGCGCCCTACAGCCGCAATCTCTACGACCTGGTCTGCGAACAGGCGGGACGCCACGGCGAGCGCGCGGCCTTGATCGTCGCTGGCGAATCCATCTCGTATGCGGGACTGGCGGCGCGTGCCGGGCGCGCCGCAGCGGCGCTCCGGGCTGCCGGTGTGCAGCAAGGCGAAACGGTCGCCTTGCTGCTTTCCAATAGCGTGGAATGGATCGAGCTGTGCCTCGGTGCTGCGGCCATCGGTGCCGTGCCGGCGCCGCTTTCGACCTGGTCGACGCGCCGCGAACTCGATTTCCTCCTGCGCGACTCCGCTGCGGTTCTGGTGGTCGCGCAGGCGCGACTGGGCGAGCGCGACTTCGCCGCCGATCTGCGCGCCCTGGTCGCGGGCGATTTGCCGCAACTCAAGCGCGTCGTGCTTCTCGGCGGCGATTCCGGCGGCAATGCTGTGTCTTACGCAGACTTCCTGGGCCAAGCGGCCGGCTTTACGGCGCCGCCGCCGGGCGAGCGGGCCGGCCCCGCTGACACCGCATTCGTACTATTCACCTCCGGCTCGACCGCGTATCCCAAGGCGGTGCCGCTGGCGCACGGTGCGGCGATCGAGAACGGTTTCAACATCGGCGAACGCCAGGGCCTGACGTCCGAGGATCGCGTTTTCCTGCCGGTGCCGCTGTTCTGGTCCTACGGTTCGGCCAACGCCATGTGCGCGACCTTCACGCACGGCGCCACGCTGGTGCTGCAAGAGCGCTTCGACGCCGGCAGCGCGCTGGACATGATCGAGGCCCATGCCTGCACCGCGATCTACACGCTGCCGGCGATCACTGCGGCCCTGATCGGGCATGAACGATTCACCGCGCAGCGCACCGCCAGCCTGCGCGTGGCCATGACCATCGGCACGCCCCAGGATGTCGCGACCGTCGCCAGGCGCCTGGGTGCGCGCGAGGTGTGCAACATCTACGGGCAGACCGAGTCCTACGGCAATTGCTGCGTCACACCGCACGATTGGCCGCTCGAGGCACGCATGCACAGCCAGGGACCGCCGCTGCCGGGCATGCGCCTGCGCATCGTCGATCCGGCCAGCGGCGCCGGGCTGCCCGCGGGTGAAGTCGGGCTCATCGAAGTCAAGGGCTACCTCACACCGGGCTACGCAGGCGCGAGCCAGGCCCAGAATGCGAGCGCGTTCACCGCCGACGGCTACTTTCGCACCGGCGACCTGGGACGTCTCGATGCCGACGGGTGCCTGTCGTTCCAGGCGCGCGACTCGGAGATGATCAAGCGCGCCGGCATCAACATCGCACCGGCCGAGGTCGAGGAAGTGCTGCGCCAGCATCCCGGCGTGGCAGCCGCCGGCGTCGCCGGCGCTCCGCACCCGGTCAAGGGCGAGATCGTCGTTGCCTTTGTCGTGCCGGCACCCGGCGTCAGTCTGGACGCGGATTCGCTGCGGCATCACTGCCGTGCACTCGCCGCGACATACAAGACCCCGGACCGGGTCGAGATTCGCGCCGAGCTGCCCGTCACCAACACCGGCAAGCTGATGCGCCGAGAACTCAAGAGCATGGCCGCGGCCCTCGCGGCAACGGAAGGACACACATGAAACTCGGTTTTTTCACCATGCCCATGCACCCGCGCGGCAAGGACTGGCGCGTCTCGCTGGCGCAGGATCGCGAGGCCTTCATCCTGGCCGACCAGTTGGGGTACACGGAAGCCTATTGCGGCGAGCACAACACCGACCCCGAAGAGAACGTGACCTCCGCGGCCATCTTCCTGGCAACCCTCGCCGATGCGACGCGCACGATCCGACTGGGCACTGGCACCACCAACATGCCCAACCAGCATCCGGTTGCGACCGCAGGCAACCTGGCGATGCTCGATCACCTTCTGGGCGGGCGTTTCATCTTCGGCATCAGCCCGGGCGCGCTGCCCTCGGACGCCGAGGCCTTCGGCAACATGGACATGGACCGGCCGGCCATGTTCCTGGAGGCGATCAACCAGGTGCTGGCGCTCTGGACCGGCGATGCCCCGTACCGGCTGCGCGGCAAGTTCTGGAACATCAGCACCGAACGCACCCACATCCCCGAGACCGGCATGGGCAGCGTGCCCAAGCCCCTGCAGCGCCCGCACCCACCGATCGTCGTCACCGCCGTTGCGCCCCACTCCAAGGGCGTCACCGAGGCTGCCGCGCGCGGCTGGGACCCGATCTCGGCCAACTTCCTGATGCCCCTGTGGGTCAAGTCCCATTGGGCCAAGTATGTCGAGGGTTGCGAGCGCATCGGTCGCGCGCCCGATCCCGCCAACTGGCGCATCGCCAAGACGATATGTGTGACCGAGGACGACGCGCGCGCACGCGCCTACGTGACCGACCCGAACGGGCCCTACCATTACTACTACCGCTCGCTGATGGGCAAGTTGAAGCGCCGCGGCGCGCCGCTGACCCTCTTCAAGACCGATCCGAACGAGTCCGACGACAAGGTCACGCTCGAGCGGGTGGTCGATGACCTCGTGATCTACGGCTCGCCGGCGCGGGTTGCCGACAAGCTCCTGGCGTTTCGCGATCAGGTAGGCGACTTCGGCACCCTGCTCTACGGCGGCATCGACTGGTACGACGTCGACACCGGGCGCAATTCCCTCAAACTCATGGCCGAGAAGGTCATGCCACTGGTCAATCGCGCGCTGGGTGCCTGAAGCCGAACGCGTCTTCAAGCCATAACAGCGCAAAGGAGTTTCAATTGGATCGACGTGATTTCATGAGCCGCGGCGTCGCGCTCGTAGCAGGTCTGGGGTGCGTGCCGACGGCCCTCGCCCAGCCGGCCGCGCTCAAGCTTCTGGTCGGCTTTCCGCCCGGCGGTTCGGGTGACACGTTCGCGCGCATGATCGCCGAGCAGCTGCGCGGCGAGCTCGGCAGCATCGTCGTCGAGAACCGCGAAGGCGCCGGCGGGCTGGTCGCAGCCGAGGCCTTCCTGCGCCTGCCCGCGGACGGTCAGACGGCAATGATGCATACAGCCTCTTCTGCGGTATTCGCGCCACTTGTACGCAAGAAGCCCCCCTACGATCCGCTCAAGGACTTCCAGTGGGTGGCCCTGATGTCGGTGGCCCCCCTGGTGCTGGTGGCCAATCCGAAGCTGCCGGTGGCCGATCTCAAGACCTTCGTCAATTACCTGAAGTCCAAGCCCGGCGAGCCTTACGGCAGCGCCGGCATCGGTGCCTCGACCCACCTGGCTGCCGAATTGCTCTTCGACCGCGCCGGCGTGCGCATGCTGCACGTGCCCTACAAAGGCAGCGGGCCGTCCTTGACCGACACCATCGGCGGGCAAGTCACCTGCATGCTCGAGACACTGCAGACGACCCAGAAATTTCACGCCGGCGGGCAACTCAGGATCGTGGCGGTCTTGAGCGAGTCGCGGCTTGCCGCAGCGCCAGATATCCCGACGGCGCGCGAGCAGGGCATCGATGTGGTGGCCTCGACCTACAACGCGCTGGCGTTGCCGGTCGGTGCCAGCGTCGAGCGTGCCCAGGCGATCGCTCGCGCCGTCGCCAATGCGATGAAGAATGCCGATTTCCAGAAGCGCCTGGCCAGCCAGGGCCTGCAGCCGATCACCGATACCAGCCCCGAGCAGACGCGCGCATTCATCGCCGCCGAAGTGGCGCGCTGGACGCCGGTGGCGCGACGCCTGGGCATTGAACTGTAGTCTCGGCGACACAACGACCGACCGCCGTGAAAACTCCGATTTGCGCAAAGCTGGGCTGCGAGGTGCCGATCTTCGCGTTCTCGCATTGCCGAGACGTGGTCGTCGAAGTCACCCGGGCCGGTGGTTTCGGCGTGCTTGGCGCCGCCACCTTCAGCCCCGCACAGCTTGAGACCGAGCTTGCCTGGATCGACCGCCATACTGCCGGCCGGCCCTACGGCGTCGATGTCATCATCCCGTCGAGCTACGACCCCGAGGCCGAACGGTCCGCCGGCGATCTGGAGAAGCTGATCCCTGCGGCGCATCGCAAGTTCATGGACGAGTTGCTCACACGCGAGGGCGTACCGGACCTTCCGGATGGCGAACGCGAACGCATAGTGGGCGAGATCGTCGCCGGCCGCGGCAGCATGACGCCCGACGGCGCGCGCCGCTTAGTCGAGGTCGCGCTGCGGCACCCGCAGGTAAGAATGGTGGTGAGCGCGCTGGGTGCGCCTCCACCTGACGTGATCGCGCAACTGCGCGCGGCCGGCGTCGTCATCGGCTCGATGTGCGGCAAGGTGGAACATGCGAAGCGGCAGATGGCGGCCGGGGTCGAGCTGATCGTGGCCCAGGGCACAGAGGCTGGCGGCCACACCGGCGACATCGCCACGATGGTGCTGGTGCCGCAGGTGGTCGAAGCCTGCGGTGCGGATGTGGCCGTGCTCGCGGCCGGCGGCATCACACGCGGCAGCCAGATCGCGGCCTCGCTGGCGCTCGGCGCACAGGGAGTCTGGTGCGGGACCATCTGGCTGGGCACGCGCGAAAGCGAACTGGACGAATTCGAGAAAGCGGCCGTGTTCGCCGCGCGTGCCGAGGATGCCGTGCGGCGCCGCGCGCGCACCGGCAAGACCGTGCGCATGATCAAGAGCAAGCTGTCGGAAGCCTGGGAAGCGCCGGATGCGCCGCCCTACCTGCCGACGCCGCTGCAAGGTGTGCTCTACAACCAGGCGCACGCACGTGTAGTGCGCGCGCGCCGCGCCGACCTGTACTCGTTCCCGGTCGGGCAATCGGTCGGCGATGTCAATGCCGAGACCTCGGTGCGCGAGGTCATGCTGCGCCTGCAGACCGAATACCTGGACGCCGCCAGCCGCTTTGCCGCGCTCAACCCGGAGGCTCAATGACCACACCCGAAGTGCTCGTCGAACGCGATGGCGCGCTGATGATCATCACCATCAACCGCCCAGAAGCGAAGAACGCCGTCAACCGCGCGGTGTCCTATGGTGTCTGCGCGGCGGTCGACGAACTCGACGCCAGCGACACCCTGCGCGCGGGCATTTTGACCGGAGCGGGAGGGACGTTCTGCTCCGGCATGGACCTGAAGGCCTTCCTGCGCGGCGAGGTCACGCGCGTCGAGGGACGTGGCATCCTCGGCATCGCGATGACCCCGCCCAGGAAGCCGCTGATCGCCGCTGTCGAGGGCTATGCGCTGGCCGGCGGCTTCGAGGCCATGCTGGCATGCGACCTGGTCGTTGCCGCGCGCGATGCGAAGTTCGGCATTCCCGAGGTCAAGCGCGGCCTGGCCGCCGCCGCCGGCGGGCTCCTGCGCCTGCCGCGCCTGATCGCGCCGCGGGTGGCCATGGAACTCGCGCTCACCGGCGACATGATCGATGCCGAGCGCGCGCTGGCGCTGGGGCTCATCAACCGCATGACCGAACCCGGCGGCGCGCTCGCCGAGGCTCGCCTGCTGGCGCAGCGCATCATCGCCAACGCGCCGCTGTCGGTGGCCGCGTCCAAGAAGGTCATCGTCGAGCAGCGCGACTGGCCGATCGCCGAGATGTTCGCGCGCCAGCAGGTCTTAACCGCACCCGTGCTGGCTTCGGCAGATGCGCGCGAGGGCGC
>JBJXGS010000089.1:0-6404 GCA_046160545.1 Burkholderiales bacterium | reverse complement strand
ACGAGAACGAGCTGATCAAGAAGGTGCGCACCTGCCTCAAGGAGCACGACACCGAGGGCCTGGACATCCAGATCATGTCGCAGGTGCGGGCCATGCGCTACACGCTCGAGCGCGTCGTGCGCGGCCTGGACACCATCTCGGTCACCGGCAACATCCTGCGCGACTACCTGACCGACCTGTTCCCGATCATGGAGCTCGGTACCAGCGCCAAGATGCTCTCGATCGTGCCGCTCATGGCCGGCGGCGCCATGTTTGAGACCGGCGCAGGCGGCTCGGCGCCCAAGCACGTGCAACAACTGGTCGAGGAAAACCACCTGCGCTGGGACTCTCTGGGCGAGTTTCTGGCCATCGCTTCCTCGCTTGAGGACCTGGGCTTCAAGACCCACAACAAGAAGGCCATGGTCCTGGCCAAGACCCTCGACGAAGCCACCGGCAAGCTGCTCGACAACAACAAGGGGCCCTCTCCCAAGGCCGGGCAGCTGGACAACCGCGGCAGCCATTTCTACCTGGCCATGTATTGGGCGCAGGCGCTGGCGGCGCAGAACGAGGACGCCGAACTGAAGAAGCACTTCGCGCCCCTGGCCAAAACCCTCACCGAGAGCGAGGCCAAGATCGTCGCCGAACTCAACGCGGTACAGGGCAAGCCGGCCGACATCGGTGGTTACTACGTGTCCGACCCGGTCAAGGCAGCTGCCGTGATGCGCCCGAGCGCAACCCTGAACGCGGCATTGGCCGCCCACGCTTGAGCAGGCTTGCCTGCCGGGGCTGTACACGTCCCGGCAGGACTGCCGGTGCAGTCCATGCCTGGTCCTCAACGGCGACGCTGAGTCGGTGCACCACGGTGCCTTTACGGCGGGCACCGACAAACGCCGTGTTCGCACATTGACTGCCCGTGCAAACCGAACACTTTGACGTCCTGATCGTCGGCGCCGGCCTGTCCGGCATCGGCGCGGCGGTGCACCTTACGCAGCAATGCCGCGGCCGGAGCTTCGCGATCTTCGAGGGCCGCGCTTCCAGCGGCGGCACCTGGGATCTGTTTCGCTATCCCGGCATCCGCTCCGACTCGGACATGTACACGCTGGGCTACATCTTCAAGCCCTGGAAGGAAGCCAAGGCCATTGCCGACGGGCCTTCCATCCTTTCGTATATCCGCGAGACCGCTGCCGAGTACGGCATCGAATCGCGCATCCGCTATCAGCATCGCGTCAAGCGCGCCGCCTGGTCGACGGCCGAGGCGCGCTGGACGGTCGAGGCCCAACGCGGCGATGACGGCGCGATCGTGCGCGTGACCTGCGGCTTTCTTTTCATGTGCGCCGGATACTACCGCTACGAAGCCGGCTACACGCCCGAGTTTCCGGGCCGCGAACGCTTCACCGGGCGCGTCGTGCATCCGCAGCTGTGGCCCTCCGACATCGACTACAAGGGCAAGCGGGTGGTCGTGATCGGCAGCGGCGCCACCGCCGTGACCCTGGTGCCCGAACTGGCGCGCGACGCCGCGCACGTGACCATGCTGCAGCGCTCGCCTACCTACGTGGTGGCGCGGCCGTCGGTCGATGCGATCGCCACGCGCTTGAAGCGCCTGCTGCCGCTCAAGGCCGCCTACTGGCTGACGCGCTGGAAGAACGTGCTCTTCGGCATGTACATCTTCAACCTGTGCCGCAAGAAGCCGCGGCTGGCCAAGGCCGGCATCATCCAGCGGGTGCGCGAGGCGCTCGGGCCCGACTTCGATGTCAAGCGCCACTTCACGCCGCGCTACGACCCGTGGACCCAGCGCATGTGCCTGGTGCCCGATGCAGACCTGTTCGAGTCCCTGAAGAGCGGACGCGCCTCTGTTGTCACCGATACCATCGCCAGCTTCACCGAGCGCGGCATCCTGCTTGACTCCGGCGACGAGCTTAAGGCCGACCTGATCGTCACCGCAACCGGGCTCGAGCTCAACGTCCTGGGCGGACTGGCTGTCACCGTCGACGGGCGCGCTGTGGATTTCTCGACGCTGATGGCCTACAAGGGCATGATGTACGAGGGCGTACCCAACCTCGCCTCGGCATCCGGCTACACCAACGCTTCCTGGACACTCAAGGCCGACCTTACCTGCGATTACGTCTGCCGCCTCATCAACCATATGCAGAAGACCGGTGCGCGGATCTGCACGCCGCGCCAGCATGACCCTGACGTTGCGCCCATGCCGTGGGTAGACTTCTCTTCCGGCTACTTCCAGCGCGCCATCGAGCGCCTGCCCAAGCAGGGGTCGAGGCTACCCTGGCGCCTGCACCAGAATTACATCAAGGACATCTTCATGTTGCGCTTTGGCAAGGTCGAAGACGCGACGCTGGTGTTCTCGCGCGACTGACGGCTGCTCGAGCGGGACAAGCACCCGCAGCTCCAGAACTGCCTGAAATGCCCCCTGCTTCTGCGCGTCGCGCGCGTCGACGACCTGGTATCGGCGCCTTCGCGAGGCCGGACGCGGGTGCGGCCTATTCCGGCTCGATGCCGGCATCCCTGATGCGCCTGCCCCAACTGGCCAGTTGCGAACGCACGAAAACGGCGAGCTGCTCCGGGCTTGATGGCGCAACATCGGCCGCGAAGCCGGCGATGCGCTCGCGCACTTCGGGCCGGGCCAGCGACTTGCGGACTTCCGCCGAAAGGCGATTGACGATCTCGGGCGGCGTTCCGGCGGGCGCGAACATCGCCACCCAGGCGATGAGCTCGAAGCCGGCTAACGCCGGCGTCTCGGCCATGGTCGGAAGGTCCGGCATGATCGCCGAGCGGCGTTCGCTGGAAACCGCGAGCGCGCGCAGCTTGCCTGAGGTGACCAGCGCCTGCCCCGCGGCCATGTCGGTCACCGCGTAGCTGATGTTTTCGCCGAGCAGGTCGGTCATCGCCTGCGGCGAACTCTTGTAGGGCGTGGCGATGACCTCGATGCCGGCTGCCTTGGCAAACGCAGCGCCGGTCACCTGGCCGATGCTGTTGCCGTAGCCGTAGGCCAGCCGACCGGGGCGCGCACGGGCGAGGTTGATCAGGTCCTGCAGAGTGTTGGCTGTCGACTTCGGATGGACGACGATGATCACGGGGATGTTCATGAGCCCGGAGATCGGCGCGAAGTCGCGGATCGGATCGTAGGACAGCTTCTTGAACAGGTGCGGGTTGGCCGAATGCGAGGTGTTGGTGGTGACCAGTAGCGTGTAGCCGTCAGGCGGCGCGGTCGCCACCGCCTCGGCGCCGATGCGCGCCGAGGCGCCCGGCTTGTTGTCGATGACGAACCCCTGACCCAGGGTGGCGCGCAAATCGTCGGCGACAAGGCGGGCGACGATGTCGGTCGCGCTCCCCGCTGCAAAGGGCACCACCACCTTGACAGGGCGGTTCGGATAGTTTTGCGCCTGAGCGCTCGTGGCGACAGCCGCGGCGAGCAGGATCAGGACAACGCGAGCCAATCTAAACGACATGGATGGAAACCTCAGGAATTCGTGCCCGCGCGAGCCTTTTCGCAAGAGCCCCGTGGACTCACATCAGACGACATCTTGCCTGCCCCGGGCGGATTGCGCACCCGGAAGGCTGCGCAATCCGCCCGGCGCGCCTGGTCACAGATTGCGGATCTCGACCTTGCGCCAGATGATCGGCCCACCGGGCGCGCCGCCAACACCCGCTCCATATTGCAGCGCGAACGGTCCCTGCGCAAATGCGCCGTGCGTCATGTCGACCACGCGTACCCCGTTCAACGTAACGGTGATGCGGTTGCCGCGCGCCACGATGTCGAAGGTGTTCCAGCGCCCGCCCGCTTGCGGCATCGGATGGTCGATGGGTGCAAAACCGACGATCGCGCCGGTGCCGTAGGTCGGATCCGGGCGTATGTCCCAGATGTTGACTTCGTAGGAATTGTTCGCGCCGATCTGGGCGGGATTGGCTGCGCGGATGAAGATGCCCGAGTTGGTCGTCCGCTCGGCCCAGAACTCGGCGCGCAGCCGGAAGTCCTTGTAGGAGTTTTTCGAGACCAGGAAGCCGCCCTTGCCGCTGTCCGCGACAATTGCCCCGCCCCCGGCGCGCCAATTGGCATCGCCCAGTCGGTTCCAGTTTTCCAGTCCCTTGTCGCCGTCGATGAGAACAGTCCAGCCCGCGTCAGAGCCGCCCCTGCTGACGCAGCCGCTGAGAGCGGCGACCGCAAGAAGCACGATCGTGGTGGTACGCAATAGTCGGATCATTGTTTCCTCCTTTGGTTTTTGGTTTGTCGCAGAAACCCGATTATGTACCTCGAAAGAGCCTTCTGCCAATGCCATGGGTGCGCGAACACTTCTGCTATCTTGACGCATCCATTTCGGCCTGGAGATGTACTGATGGTTCGCCTCGCTTCTTGGTTGAGACCCAGCGCGCATCGGTTTGCTGGGCGTGGCCGATTCGGCTTCTGCTGCCTTGTGAGTCTCCTTATCGGGAACGCGGTACAGGCGCAAAACGCGCCCGACAGCCGTGAAAGTGCCGATAGCCCTCCTTTGCGTGAAGCGCGGCATGCAGAAAAGTCGTTTAGTCGCTCCGCCCAACTTCCAAAATGGGCGCGCCCGCTCGCAGCGATCCCGGAAAGCCGGCGCAACGATGCCGTTGTCATCCGCCTCGCGGAGACCCAGCTGCATGTAAGCGACGATTCCTCGCTGCTCGTCAATCGTGCGGTCGCGGTACACAACACCTCGGCGCTGAGCGCTATTGGGCAGTTCACAATCGAATTCGTGCCCGAGTACCAAAAACTCGAACTGCACCAGTTGCGCATTCTGCGAGGCGAAACCTCTCTTGATCGCATGGCGACTGTGAATTTGCGCTTCCTGGAACGGGAAACCGGGTTGGAGAGCGGGGTCTACAGCGGGCAAGTCAGCGTCTCGCTGTTGATTGAGGATGTGCGGGTTGGCGACACGTTGCAATTTGTCTATTCAATCCGTGGGCGAAACCCCGTTCTCGGCAACTTGTACTCCGAGGCGACCTCATGGGATGCCGCCGCGCCAGTCGAGTTAAGGCGGGTCTCACTCGTGGCGCCGCGGGAGCGAAAGATCGCCTGGCGAATGCACGGCGACTTTCGTACGGAAAGTGTTCGTCCCGCTGAGGTCCAAACTGAACCGCCCCGGGTTTCGTGGAGGCCCGTTGGTTACAGGCAGGCTGGGATGGCCTGACCGGAATGCTGACGATAGTAGTTGGCTTCGGCCTCGGCAGGAGGAATGTACCCGACGGGTTCGAGCAGGCGATGATGGTTGAACCAAGCCACCCACTCCAGCGTCGCCAGCTCGACTGCTGCCTTGGTCTTCCAGGGCGCACGGCGATGGATCAGCTCGGCCTTGTAGAGGCCGTTGATCGTCTCGGCCAGGGCGTTGTCGTAGCTGTCCCCGCGACTGCCGACGGACGGCTCGATGCCAGCCTCGGCCAGGCGCTCGCTGTAGCGGATCGACAGGTACTGCGAGCCGCGGTCGCTGTGGTGAATCAAGTCGCTATCGCGGCCGGGTTGCCGGTCGCACAGCGCCTGTTCCAGAGCGTCCAGCACGAAGTCGGTGTGCATGGAGCTGCTGACCCGCCAGCCGACGATGCGGCGAGCAAACACATCGATGACGAAGGCCACGTACAGCCAGCCTTGCCAGGTCGAGACGTAGGTGAAGTCCGAGACCCAGAGCTGGTTGGGCCTCTCGGCCTTGAACTGGCGGTTGACGCGGTCCAGCGGGCACGGCGCCTTGGGGTCTGGGACGGTCGTGCGCACGACCTTGCCACGAACGACGCCGCGCAGGCCGTGCTGGCGCATCAATCGTTCCACCGTGCAGCGCGCCACGGCATGGCCGTCGCGCCCAAGCTGGCGCCACACCTTGTCGGCGCCGTAGACGCGCAGGTTGGACTGCCAGATCCGCTCAATCTGGCTGGCAACCACCTCGTCGCGTTTGGCGCGGGCGCAGCGCAGCTCGGGATTGCGCATCCGAGCCGCGTGCTTCCAGTAGCCCGACGGGGCGATCTGCAGCACTCTGCAGATCGGCTCGACCCCGTAGGTCTGGCGATGCCGGTCGATGAACTCCATCATGACTTGATACGGCGGTCGAGCTCCGCCTGTGCGAAAAAAGCGCTCGCAAGCTTCAGAATTTCGTTGGCGCGGCGCAATTCCTTCACCTCGCGCTCAAGGTCCTTGACGCGCTTTACGTCGGCCGTCGTCGGCCCGTCTCGGACACCGGTGTCGCGTTCGTGCCGGCGCACCCAGCTGTACAGGGTTTGCGCCGTGCAGCCCATCTTGCCGGCAATCGAGACCACCGCCGCCCATTGCGACTCGTGTTCTCCGCGCGCTTCGAACACCATGCGTACCGCACGCTCCCGGACCTCCGGCGAGTACTTCACTGATTTCTTCATGGCTCCATCTTCTCAGAGTTCGGAGCCTCCTCAAAACCCGGGGCGGTTCA
>JBJXGS010000088.1:0-4395 GCA_046160545.1 Burkholderiales bacterium | reverse complement strand
GGCGTCGATCCGTACTACTTGACGCACAAAGCGCAGACCCTCGGTTATCACCCGGAGGTGATCCTCTCCGGGCGCCGCATCAACGACGGCATGGGCAAGTTCATCGCTGAAAAGACGGTCAAGCTCATGATCGCGGCCGGCAGTCCGATCAAGGGTGCGCGCGTGAACGTGCTGGGCCTGACCTTCAAGGAAGATTGTCCCGATCTGCGCAATTCCCGGGTCATCGACATCATAAAAGAGTTGAAGAGCTATGGCATCGATGTGGCGGTCCACGATCCGGCCGCCGAGCCGGCCGAGGCGCGGCACGAGTACGGCGTGGACTTGACGCCGTGGGACAAGATGCCAGTCGCCGACTCGGTCGTGGTCGCGGTGGCGCATCGCGAGTACCGCAAACTTGCACCGAGCGCGCTCGCCGCTCAACTCAAAGCCGGCGGAGGCGTGGTCGATGTCAAGTCGGTACTCGACCCGGCCCAGGTGCGCTCCGCCGGCTTCGCGTTCTGGCGACTTTGACGGGGGCGTGACCGGCGTCTGAACGCCGGGAACGCCGCGACAAATCCATGTGCGGCTTCGTCGCGGTTTTCTGCTTGCAGCCTGCTCTTGCCGCGGCGGAACTCGAACGACGCGCGCGCAGCATGGCCGCGCGCATCGCCCACCGCGGGCCCGATGGCGAGGGGGTGTGGAGCGATGCCCGGTCCGGCCTGGCGCTGGCACATCGACGTCTCTCGATCGTCGATCTTTCGCCCGCGGGGGCGCAACCGATGGCCAGCGCCTCACAACGCTGGACGATCGTCTTCAATGGCGAGATCTACAACCATCGCGAGTTGCGTGCTGCTTTGCCGGGACGGCAGTGGCGTGGCCATTCTGACACCGAGGTTTTGCTGGAGGCAATCGATGCCTGGGGACTGGATGCCGCACTAGAGCGATCGGTCGGCATGTTCGGCTTTGCGCTCTGGGATGCACGTTCGCGCGAACTCTTCATCGCACGTGACCGGCTCGGAGAAAAGCCGGTCTATTACGGGCTGGCCGACGACGCTGTGATCGTCGCCTCCGAACTCAAGGCCCTGGAGAGTTGGCCGGGTTTCTCGCCCGATGTTGACAGAACGGCGCTCGACGACTTCATGCGTCGCGGTTGCGTGCACGCGCCGCGCACCATTTATCGGCAGGTACGCAAGTTGTTGCCTGGGAGTGTTCTCGCGATCTCGTCATCGCGTGCGCGCAGCTTGCTTGACGCGGCGCCGCGGCGATGGTGGTCAATTCGTCCGGCCCTCGACTCCGGAGTGTCCGCAGTTGCGCCGAAGGACGAGGAGGGCGCGGTCGAGCGCCTGGAGGCACTCCTCAAGCAGTCGATCGCCGGGCAGATGGTCGCCGATGTACCGGTGGGCGCATTCCTCTCCGGAGGCATCGACTCCTCGACCGTGGTTGCGCTCATGCAGGCTCAGGCGAGCCAACCGGTACATACCTTCTCGATCGGATTCAACGAGGAAGGCTACGATGAAGCGGTCCATGCAAGGGCGGTCGCATCGCATCTGGGGACGCACCATACCGAGCTCTACGTAAGCGCGGAGGAGGCGCGCGCGGTCGTACCGCGCCTGCCGGCAATGTTCGATGAGCCGTTCGCCGATTCGTCGCAGATTCCCACCTATCTGGTGGCAGCCATGGCGCGCCGCCAGGTCACCGTGAGCTTGTCGGGGGACGGCGGTGACGAACTCCTGGGCGGATACAACCGCTACCTGTGGGCAGAACGGATCTGGAAACGGATTGCCCGGGTGCCGGTTCCCGCACGCCGTGCGGCTGCCGCTCTGGCGCGCGCGATTCCTCCCGCGCGCTGGGATCGCGCCTGGCGCGTGCTACCGCGGCGCTGGCAGCTGGCGCAGCCTGGCGACAAGTTGCACAAGCTCGCGGGCCTCGCGGCAACCGGGGATGGCCGGGCCGCCTACGATTACCTGACTTCCCAGTACCGCGGGCGCGCAGCCTTGGTCGTTGGCATTCAAGAGGCAACAGCAAGCCAGGACCATGGACACTGGTCGGTAGCCGACCGCGCTCTTGCCGACAACATGATGCTGGCCGATGCCCTGGGCTATCTGCCGGATGACATCCTCACCAAAGTCGACCGCGCAACCATGGCCGTCAGCCTGGAATCGCGTGCGCCGTTCCTGGATCATCGCGTGGTCGAGTTCGCGTTCTCGTTGCCTTTGTCATTGAAGATCCGCGGGCGCTCGGGGAAATGGCTTCTTCGCAAGGTACTTGAGCGTCATGTCCCCACCCGGTTGACCGATCGACCCAAGATGGGCTTCGGTGTCCCGATCGACGCTTGGTTGCGGGGCCCGCTCAAGCCCTGGGCGGCGGCGCTGCTTGATCCGGCGCGCCTCGCATCGGAAGGCTGGCTAGAGCCCGCGCCGGTATTGCAGGCGTGGCAGGCGCATCAGTCGGGGCGCGAGAACCTGCAGCATTTCCTGTGGAACGCGCTCATGTTCCAGTCCTGGCTGGAGGCGCGAGGCGCTGGCCAAGACTGATCCGCTCAGTCCTCCACGATCTCGAAATCGTGGGTAATGGTCGCGGTTGACTGCAACATGGCAGTGGCCGAGCAGTATTTCTCGTGACTGCGCTTGATCGCATGTTCGACCAGTTGCGCACGCAACCCCTTGCCGCGTACTGTGAAATGCATGTGGAGGCGCGTGAACACCTTGGGGTCCTTTTCGGCCCTCTCAGCCTCAAGGGCGACATCGCATCCGGAAATTGCCTGGCCGCTATTGCGCAGGATCAGCACAACGTCGTAGGCGGTGCATCCGCCGGTTCCCAAAAGCACCATTTCCATCGGGCGTGGTCCGAGGTTGCGGCCGCCTCCTTCCGGAGCCCCGTCCATGACGACGGCATGGCCGCTACCGGTCTCGGCAACGAAGGTCATGCCAGAAGGCCCGCCCCAGCGCACTACGCTCTGCATGGATTTGCCCTTGAGAATTGATCCGCGAATTTTACATGTTCGCGCGCCAGTCACTTCCAGGAACATGTTGCGTCGCACCAAGAATATCCACTTTGCGGTAAGCAGATACTTAACAATTTGAAATGACTTTTCTCGGATAGGGAAAATTTATTGTAAGTATCTGAATATAATAATTTATTATTATTTTCCCAAAGAAGTGGCGAGTGAAGCTTGTTCACAAATATTTGGTGCGAGTTTCTTGCAATGCACAACAAACTGCGCTAGCATTGGGTCGTCGTGATCGATCCGCAGTCGTTCGGTACACTACGGGGAAGAATTTTGGCCCCTTCGTTCCCAGCCGAACTGCCTGCAGGTTGATCCCAGGTTTGTCTCCTCCACCCTCCTCCTTTGGTGGATTAAGCCCGGACCCACTCGGTCCGGGCTTTTTTTGCCCGCACTCCCGGTGTTTGACCAACCAATGGTATGCGGGCTATAATCGAAAGCTCTCCGGGTTTTGAAGGCATCTGCAAGGTTCCCGGCAAACAACGATGTTTCCCCTCCTGCCGCGGCCTTCGCGCACGGCATGCGGAGCGGTCAAGGGCGTAGTGCCCTGATTCGATGAGGTAATGATGAAGACGTTTTCGGCCAAGGCGCATGAAGTGCGGCGCGACTGGTTCGTGATCGACGCGGAGAACAAGGTTCTCGGCAGGGTCGCGACTGAAATCGCCGCGCGCCTGCGTGGCAAGCACAAGCCCGAGTTCACACCGCATGTCGATACCGGCGATTTCATCGTCGTGGTCAACGCGGCCAAACTCGCGGTCACCGGCAAGAAGCTCGAAGACAAGAAATATTTTCGACATAGCGGTTACCCGGGCGGCATCTACGAGACCACTTTCGGCAAGATGCAGGCGCGTGCTCCCGGTCGCGCCCTCGAAAAGGCGGTCAAGGGCATGCTGCCCAAAGGGCCCCTGGGTTACGCGATGATCAAGAAGCTCAAGGTGTACGCGGAAGCAACGCATCCGCACACGGCCCAGCAACCCAAACCCCTGACGCTGCAATAACGACGGCACGATCCGTTTCGGAGGACAAGTTGGTAGACAACAAGAACTATGGTACCGGGCGCCGCAAGACTGCAGTGGCGCGCGTTTTCCTCAAGTCGGGCAAGGGCGCGATCGTCGTCAATGGCAAGCCGGTCGATGAATTCTTCGCCCGCGAGACCGGCCGCATGATCGTGCGGCAGCCGCTTGAACTGACCAATCACAGCGGCACCTTCGACATTATGGCCAACGTGTTCGGTGGTGGCGAATCCGGGCAGGCTGGAGCCGTGCGGCATGGCATTACGCGTGCATTGATCGACTATGATTCAACCCTGAAACCGGTCTTGTCCAAGGCGGGTCTGGTGACCCGCGATGCGCGCGAGGTCGAACGCAAGAAGGTCGGCCTGCACAAGGCCCGTCGTCGCAAGCAGTTCTCGA
>JBJXGS010000087.1:0-24326 GCA_046160545.1 Burkholderiales bacterium | reverse complement strand
GTTCCGGAAATCCTGGGCCGAGATGTGTCGGAGAAAGGCGAGCCCGCTCTGCTGGCCTTCATTGTTGTGACGGTTTACAGGCCCGCAAGCGCACTACTGCGATGCAAGCCTATAGCCGGACAAGCCCAGGGCAAATCGAACAAAAGTACTAGGCGGCGGTCTTTTAAGGGCGCGAAAGCGGATTCAGGCTTTGCGGTCTACCAGGCCCGCTGGGCTCGAGAACCCGCCGCGGGCCTCCTCCAACAGGTACGACAGCGGGTTGCCGCGTTCACGCTTCGTTGAGTAGCGAGCGTGACCGCACCTACTGCGTGTGAAGGCTCGTTCGCGGGCGCTTCCTACCCATTCAGCAATGCCTGCATGGCTACAGCCAGTGGCGAATGGGCATCTATGCTCCGCAGGAAAACCGACTCGCTTTTCGCTCCCTTGGACTTGAGGGTGGCCGCTGCAGACTGGCGTTCGCTCCGGGTCCAGCGCTCCACGCCCGACAGGGAAAGTGCCAGTAGTGCGATTTGTTTCCACGCGGCTAGTTCGGCCACGCTCCAGGGCGGGTTAGGGCCGATTCCGTAGCGCTTGTTTGCCGCTTGCAGCGCCGCATCGGGCGCGGGGTAGGTGCGCCTCAAACCCAGCGCCGGTACCAAGGGTAGCCATGCGCGACGGCCGGCTTCAGGCTCCCAGACGAGGTGCCCGCGCGCCAGACGCTTGAGGGTTGCGGGGCCTGAACGACGGGTTGGGTCGCGCGCCATGCGCCGGAGTTCGCTGGCCAGGATGCGCTTGGGTTCCTCCGCGATCGGCCGGAATCCCAGCTTGTAATAGAACCACCACGCGCCCGAGGCCAGGCCTTCGTCGTTGCCGTCGCCCAGCTGGTATGGCTCGATCGAGAAGGCTCGCGCGTTGAACAGGTGGCGGGTTACCGCGAGCACGCGGGCGAAGAGGTAGCCGGCTTCGGCGCCGCGAAAGGTCTCGAAGACGTTGAAGGAGATTTCGCTTGCGGCGAGCAGGGTGTCGGTCTGAACGTAGCCCACCGGCACGCGGTTGCGTAGCATGATCCAGCCGTGAACGGCCGGCAATGGCAGGCGGTGTTCGGGCAGCGAGCCGATGATCGCGAAGGCGAGGCCGTCGCCGTCGTCGACGACCTGCACATCGTCCTCGTTGCCCCAGGAGAACGCGGCCAGGTCGCGGGCGCGGGTGAGCATGGCTTCGCGTGCCAGGTCGATGAGCGCCCTCCCCTCGGCACGATCGGTGCGGCGCACTGTGAGTGGCCGGCGCTTGAGTTCGCGCGCCAGATCGGGGCGCGCGGACGGTGGGGGTGACTTGCGAAAGACTAGCGGCGCGCGGTCGTGGCGTGCGGTCGAACGCGACGGGAATCCCGGCGCGGGTTCGATGATGTAGGCGCTATCGATCGCGTCGTGGAAGTGCTCGCGCACTGCGTCATCCGGCAGGGTCTTGATGTGCCTGATGACGAAGCTTGCGTCGCGTTCGCGTCCACGCAGCCGGTCGATGATTTCCTTGAGCGGCAGGTCGCTGCGCTTTACGGCTTCGGCTTCAA
This sequence comes from Burkholderiales bacterium, assembly GCA_046160545.1. Classification (GTDB taxonomy): domain Bacteria; phylum Pseudomonadota; class Gammaproteobacteria; order Burkholderiales; family JAEUOS01; genus JAEUOS01. Next base: position 22,780 of record JBJXGS010000087.1, on the reverse strand, counting down.
GCGCTGGCAGCAGTATGGGTAGTGCCGCCTTGAGGCGCGGTACGAAGTCCGGTCGGTCCCAGTCGAGCGCCAGGCGTCGCGGCAGGCGCTCCGCCAGCCAGCGCGACATCATCCAGAAGAAGTTGTAGTGGGTCGCGGTTCCGGCGATGCCGGTGTCGGCCAGGTCATCGCGAAAGCGCGCCAGGTCGGGGCGGTGCGCGAAGCGTGCAAGTTCGCGTCGCGCGGCGGCCAGCAGCTGTGCATTGTCCGGGTAGGCTGCGATGAAGCAGAGGATTTCGTGCAGGCGCTGCACCGTCGCGGCGCTGGCAAATCGCGCGCCGGCAAGCGCGGCCAGTGTCGTGCGCTTCTCTTCTGCGGCAGTGCTCCCGAAAACCAGGCGCAATGCCTCCAGGCGAGCCAGCGCGCGGGCCGGTTTCATGTGCTGAAACTTTTTGTGCGCGCTGCGCTGCCACTGCCTGGCGGATCGAGCGCAGGGTCGCCCTGCTGCCAGCTGCCTGGCAGTTCGATCGGATCGATGCTGCCGGCCACGTCCGGCCTGCCTTCAGCCGACCGCGCGCGGTACCGACGTCAGGGGTGAGAGCTTGAGCCTTGGCCCGGCGCGCATCACCTGCCCCGGCAGGGGCCGGCCCATGATCCCCTCGACATGCCGCGCCACGGCGGAGAGTTTTTCCAGGTCGATGCCGGTCTCGAAACCGCACTCTTGCAGCAGATAGACCAGGTCCTCGGTGCAGATGTTGCCGGTGGCGCCAGGTGCGAAGGGGCAGCCGCCCAGCCCGCCGATCGAGGATTCGAACTCGCGTATGCCCAGGGCCAACCCGTTCATCACGTTGGCCAGGCCGATGCCGCGGGTATTGTGGAAGTGCAGCGCGACCTGCATTTGCGGATGGCGCTCGCGCAGCGTGGCGAGCGTGCGCGTGACCACCGGCGGGGTCGCCATGCCGGTAGTATCGCCCAGCGACATGCGGCGTATGCCCAGCGATGCGAAACGATCCGCGATCTTGAACAGATTCTCGATCGGCGTGTCGCCTTCAAAGGGGCAGCCGAATGCAACCGCGGTGCCGCCGCGCACCTCGATGCCGTACTTGTCGGCGATCGGCACGAATTCGGCCACGTCATCGAGCGCGCGGTCGATGGACTTGTTCATGTTGGCCTGGCTGTGGGTCTCGGTACAGGAGACAAAGCAGGCCATCATGTCGACCTTGGCTGCGGCGGCACGCTCGGCGCCGCGCGCGTTGGGCACCAGCGCGGTCAGGCGCAGGCCCGGCCGGCGTTCGATCAGCGCCATGACCTCGGTGGCGTCGGCCATCTGTGGCACCGCGCGTGGCGAAACGAACGACGTCGCCTCGACATAGCGCACCCCGGCGTCGACCAAGGCGTTGATCACGTCGGCCTTGGACTGCGTGGGAATGAAGGTCTTTTCCGACTGGAAGCCGTCGCGGGTGCCGACCTCGGTCACGATGACATTGCGGTCGGCATCACCTTGCGGGCGGTAGACGGTGGAGGCGGACATGGGGGGCTCCTGGTGCGAAATTTGGTGGGAACAGGAAGGCGATCCTAGACGACCCCGGCGCTGCGCAATGCCGCGATCTCGGCTGCGCTGCGGCCAAGCTCCGCAAGTATCGCATCGCTGTCGGCGCCAAGGTCAGGCGGGGGGCAATGCACCTGGCAGGGTTCGTCGCTGAACTTGATCGGGAAACCCAGCACATCCATGGCGCCATGCCGGGGATGATCGATGGTGATGCGCATCTGCTGGTGGCGCACCTGCGGGTCGTCGAACACCTCGGCCACGCCCAGCACGCGTCCGCAGGGAACACCGGCGCGGTTCAAGGCGTCGATCCAGTGCGCCACCGGCTGCAATCGGGTGCGTGCGTTGATTTCCGCGTTGATCGCGGCGCGGTTGGCGTAGCGATCATCGTTGGTGGCGAATTCCGGGCGTTGGCGCAGATGCGCCAGGTCGAGTGCATCGAGGAGCTTGAAATAAAAGCTGTCGTTGGATGGCGCCACCGCGATCTGTCCGTCGGAGGCTTCGAAGAGTCCGTAGGGCGAGGCCAATGCATGGTCGTTGCCGGTGCGTTGCGGCGCTCGGCCAGTGGCGAAAAAATTGGTCGCCAGAAAGGCCAGCATGCTGGTCATGCTGTCGGTCAGCGCGGTGGCGACCTCCTCGCCCTGCCCCGTTCGTGCGCGACGCACCAGCGCGGCCAGGATGCCCATGGCCGCATAGGCGCCGGCGACCAGGTCTGACACCGGCGGCCCTGCGCGCATCGGCGGGCCGTCGGCATCGCCATTGACGCTCATGAAGCCGCTCATGGCCTGGGCGATGAAGTCGAACGACGGGCGCTGCGCGTAGGGCCCGGACAGACCGAAGCCGGTGACGTGGCAGCTGATGATGTCGGGCTTCAATCGCACAAGGTCGGCGCGACTGAAGCCCATCGCGTCCATCACACCGGGTCGATAGTTGTTGACCACCACGTCGGCCCGCGCGATCAGGTCGGCCAGGATGGCCTTGCCGTCGGCGCGCCGCAAGTCCAGGGTGAGCGAGCGCTTGTTGCGGTTGAAATTGGCGAAGTACAGCGAATATCCGTCGACCGCCGCGCCCTGCACGCGCACCGGGTCGCCGCCTTGCGGATCCTCGATCTTGATGACCTCCGCGCCCATGTCGCCCAGGAACATGGAGCAGAACGGACCCGACAGGATGCGCGTCAGGTCGACCACGCGGATGCCCTGCAGCTGCATGGGTTACTCGATCTTGATGTTGGCCTCGCGCGCGATGCGTCCCCAGCGCTCGTAATCGGTACGCACAAAGGCCGCGAAGGCCTCGCTGGTGCCGCCCACCGGCTGCGCGCCGCCAGATGTGATGCGATCGCGCACGTCTTGCTGCTGCAGCACCTTGTTGATCTCGGCATTGAGGCGCTGCACCACGCCGGCCGGGGTTCCGGCAGGAGCAAACAGACCCAGCCAGACGCCACTATCGACCCCGCGCACACCGGCTTCCGCCAGGGTCGGGGTGTCGGGTAGGGTCGGCGAGCGCGTCGCGGTCGTCACCGCCACCGGCGTCAGCTTGCCACCGCGCACCAGGCCGATGACCGAGGGTACCGACATGATCGCCACATCCACCGAACCCCCCATCACGTCCGCCAAGCCCGGGGACGCTCCCTTGTACGGCACCTGCAGGAGCTGGATGCCGGCCACACGGCGAAACTGCTCGCCAAACAAGTGCCCGACCGTTCCATTGCCTGCCGTGGCCCATGAGAGTCCTGCCGGGCTCTTGCCACGCGCCACCATGTCGGCCGTGTTGGCGATGCGCGGCTGACCCTGCCCGGGCGCGGCGTTGGCGACGATCGCCAGCGGCGCGAGCGAAACCTGCACGATCGGCGCAAAACTCTTCACCGAGTCGTAGCCGACGTTGTTGTACAGCCAGGGCCCGAGCATCATGTTGTCGGACTGGCCCATCACGATGGTGTAACCGTCAGGAGCGGCCTTGGCGGTGTTGGCCACGGCAATGTTGCCACCCGCGCCGGGCTGGTTCTCCAGCACCACCTGCCAGCGGTTCATCTCCGCCAGCTTGGTGCCGACCGTGCGCGAGACGAAGTCCGTGCCGCCGCCGGGCGGGAACGGGATCACGAGCTTGATCGGGCGGGCCGGAAATTCGGCCTGGGCGAAAGCAGCGCCGGCCAGACCCAGCGCCATCGTGGCGCCGAGGGCGGTTGCGAGGGTGGCTGCAAGTTTCATGGGGTGTCTCCTTTGGTTTGAATCGGTTCGGCGTGCACCTGGATCGCCTGCGCCGGGCACAGCCGCTCGGCGTGGCGGGCGTGTTCCAAGGCTTCGCCCTGCGGTTGTTTTGTAACGACCACGACCAGGCCTTCTTTTTCGTCCTGGTCGAATACATCGGGTGCCACGCGCACGCACTGGCCCGCGCCGATGCAGCGGCCACGATCGGCACGCACTATAGCGCTCACCACGCCACCGGCAGGTTATGGACACCGTAAATCTGCATATCGTCCTTGAAGCGGATCTCCTCGAGCGGCACGGCCAGGCGCAATCCGGGCAGGCGCTCCAGGAGTTTGGCGTAGGCCACGCGCAGTTCGAAGCGTGCCAGCATCTGCCCCAGACATTGATGGATGCCATGGCTGAAGGTCATGAGCTCGCGATTGTCGCGCCCGATATCGATGCGGTCGGGATCGGCGAACACGCCAGCATCGCGATTGGCTGCCGGCAGCGACAGGAACAATCCCTCGCCCTTTTTCACCGTCACCCCGCCGATGTCGACGTCCGCCAACGCCACTCGGCGCGGCGAAAACTGCACCGGCGACACGTAACGCAGGAGCTCCTCCACCGCGCCTTCGATCCCGGCGGGATCAGCGGTTAGCTGCGCCTTGAGTCCGGGATCACGCAGCAGCAGCAAAGTACCCATGCCGATCATGTTGGTGGTCGTGTCGTGCCCGGCGCGCAGAATCATCGCGCCGATTTCGGCAAAGTCATCGCGCGACAGGTGCCCGGGCAATACCTGCTCGGCGATCACGCGCGAGAGCATGTCATCGGTGGGATTGGCTTCCTTCTCGTCGATCAGGCGCCGCACATAGGCGGCCAGCGCGCGTGCCTTGACCTCCGCCTCCTGCGGCGTCTGCTTGAGCCCGTGGCGCGCCGCGGCGCAGTCGATGATGAAGGTATGGTCCTCGTAGGGCGAGCCGAACAGGCGCGAGACGACCAGTGACGGATACTTGATCGCAAAAGCCGCGATCAGGTCGGCCGGCGGGCCGGTGGCGAGCATCGCATCTATCAATCGGTCGGCGATCGCGTGCATCTCCGGTATCAGGGCCTGCATGCGGCGTACCGAGAACTCGCGTGTGAAAAGCCGCCGATAACGGTCGTGGTCCGGGTTGTCCATGCCGACAAAGGCGCGCTCGTTGCGATCGACGGTGACGCGCGCCTCGGTCACGGTCGGAAAGTGCGGGTCGCCCATGCGCCCTGAAAAACGCGCATCGTCCATCAGGATGGCGCGAATCTCGGCGTGGCGCGTCACCACCCACGCACGCCGGCCGTTCCATAGCCTCACCGGGACCAGCGGACCCGCAGCCAACTCCGGCGGCGGATCGAAGGGGCAAACGCGCCGGAACGGGAACACCGACGCCGCCGTGCTGCCAGTCATCCGGCCAGCTCCCGGCGCACGATCGCCGCTCCGTCGGCAAGCGCCTTGAGCTTGCCAAACGCCCTCGCGCGCGGCAGATACTTCATGCCGCAGTCCGGCGCCGGGATCAGGCGCTCGGCAGCGACATGCTTCAAGCCTTCGCGAATGCGCGCCGCCACGGTCGCCGCACTCTCGATTTCAGCGCTGCCAAGGTCGATCACCCCGAGCAGGATCTTCTTGGTGGACAACTCGGAGAGCATGTCGAGCTTCAAGGCTGGCTGCGCACACTCGATCGAAATCTGGTCGGCGACCGAATCGGCCAGCTGCGTGAGGAACGAGTATCCGGTGGGCTTTTGCCCAGGCACCACCGCCGCGTAGCCAAAGCACAGGTGCACCACGGTCGGCACCGTGATGCCGGCCAATGCCCGGTTGATGGCCGGCACGGCAAAGCGCTTTGCGGATTCCGGGTCGTTACGCAGCCATGGCTCGTCGATCTGGATCACGTCGGCGCCCGCGGCCTGGAGATCGCGCGCCTCGGCATTGACTGCGTCGGCAAAGGCCATCGCCATCTCGTCGACATCGGCGTAGTACTGGTTGGCGGCCTGCTGGGCCATCGTGAACGGTCCGGGCAGGGTGATCTTGATGGTGCGCTCGGTATTGGCGCGCAGGAACTGCAGGTCACGCACTTCGACGGCGCGCGTGCGCTTGATCGGCGCATGAACGCGCGGCACGCGGGTCTTGCGCCCGGCCGCGTTGACGATCTCGGCCGGGTTGTCGGCGTCCACACCTTCGAGCGCGGCGACGAAATAGTTGGAGTAGCTCTCGCGGCGCATCTCGCCGTCGGTGATGATGTCGATGCCGGCGCGTTCCATGTCGCGGATCGCCAGCAGTGTTGCGTCATCCTGCGCCTGCCCGAGGCGCTCCTGCGGAATGCGCCACAAGTCGTGCATGTTGACGCGCGGCACGACCTTGGAGAGGCGTTCGCGGTCAATCAGCCAGTCGGGTTGCGGGTAGCTGCCGACGACGGTGGTGGGGAGCAGTGTTTGGGTCATGAAGGTCGCATTCTAGGAAATCGGCATTACGTCCATGCCGGAGGGTGGGTTCCCGGTCTGACTGACGGCCTGTCCCAGGGGTCGGGCAGACCCTGGATTTTTGCCGCGTGGCGCATGGCCACCAGCTCTCCCCAGCCCGATTGGCTAATCTGCAGGCAATCTTCGCTGGCGGGAACGCCAGCCTGCAGACCGTCGGCGACCCGGCCCATGCCGCGCAGCCACAGCGCGGTGCGCGCCAGCGCGATGCGCACATGCCATGCCCCGCCCTCACGCACCTGGCGCAACAGCGCCGCCTGCGCCGCAAAAGCCATCAGGAATCCCGAGGCATAGTCGAGGATCTGCACCGGCAGCGCGCGCGGCTGGGACGCGTGGGCCGCTTGCGCCTCGGCATGGTTGAAGCCAAGGGCTGTCTGCACCAGGGAATCGAAGCCGCGTCGCGCTTTCCAAGGGCCGGTGTGTCCGTAGGCTGACAGGGAAACACAGACGATGCCTGGATTGATGCGGGTGACCTCTTCGGCGCTGAAACCCAGCGCGGCCAGGGCGCCGGGCCGGTATCCCTGGATGAAGATGTCGGCACCCCGGATCAGGTTCGCGAGGGCCGCACGTCCGACAGGCGTGGCCAGATCGACGTGGCAGGACAGCTTGCCGCGACTGGTCTCGACGATGCTCTCTATATTCGGCAGGTTCGGTGAATTGACCAGCATGACCTCGGCACCGTACGCAGCCAGGGTGCGCCCGGCCACCGGCCCCGCCAGGATCCGTGTCAGATCCAGTACGCGCAGCCCCGCCAGCGGACGCGCGCCGTCGGGCAGCGGTTTGAGGCGGCGCGCTGGTGCATCGCCCTGCCGCTCCCACGCGATCAGGGGCAGCGCAGCCAGCGGGGCCGCATGCGGGTGCGCGTCCCACTCGGCGAAGCTGCGCACTGCCGCCGCGACACCACCCGCCCGGGCGACCTCGTCTTCGTACTCGAGCGCACCACGCTCCGCCAGTGCCGCCGCGGCCTCTTCGCGCGTCGCTTCGGCCGGCAGGCGCAGCACGCGCAGTGCAATGGCGCGATGATGGGCGAAATTGGCGTGCACGCGCACCCAGCCGTCTCCCGCGGCGTACAGGCCGGAGAGCGCGTCCCAGCGTTCCGGTTCGCGGCCGTCGACCTTGAAATAGGCGCTGCATTCATTGAGCGCGTGGCGCATGTCCACGGTCGCAGAACGGCGTGCGCCGCCGCGCGCAATACCAATCTCGCAGGCGGCGAATGCGGCCGCGGCAATGCTGGCCTGGGCCGCCGCGCCGACATGGAAGGACGAAGCCATGACCGGGTCATGACCGATGAGTGGCGGCTGCTCGGGCGCGGCACCCAGTCCGGCGTCCCGCCACAGGTCGTTGACCAGGCTTTGCGCAAGCACGCGATGTTCCGCTCAGTCGTCGGCGTTGTCGTCGAGTTCCGGAAACAGCACCGACGTGAAGCCGAATTGACGCATGTCGCGCACGCGCATGGGGTAGAGAACCCCCCACAGGTGATCGCATTCGTGCTGCACCACCCGCGCATGGAAGCCTTCCGCGTCACGTTCTATCGCCACACCGCGCGCGTCACGCCCCGCATAGCGAATGCGCGCGTGGCGCGGCACCAGGCCGCGCATGCCGGGCACCGAGAGGCAGCCCTCCCAGCCATCCTCGGTTTCCTCATCGAGCGGCGTGATGACCGGATTGATGAGCACCGTGCGCGGCACCAGGGGAGCATCGGGATAGCGCGGATTGGGCGCATCCGAACCGAAGATGACAACCTGCAGGTTCACGCCAATCTGTGGCGCGGCGATGCCGGCGCCGTTGGCCGCAGCCATGGTGTCCTCCATGTCGGCAATCAGCGCATGCAGGTCTGCGGTATCAAACGCGCGCACCGGCTCGGAGGGTTCGAAGAGCGAGGCTTCGCCCATCTTCAAAATGCGCCTGATCATGTCGCGACACATCCCGCGAGAATGCGCTGCACCCGGCTCATCGCCTTTTGCATGACGTAGCCCAGGTGATCGACCGAGATCGCCTCGGCGCTGTCGCCCTTGCCGGCGGCGTGATTGACCACCACTGAAAGACAGGCGTACTCCAGCCCCAGCTCGCGCGCCAGCGCCGCCTCGGGCATGCCGGTCATGCCGACCAAGTCGCAGCCGTCGGCCTCCATGCGGCGGATCTCGGCAGCCGTCTCCAGCCGTGGTCCCTGGGTCGCGCCATATACGCCGCCGTCGTGTATGGTCTCGCCGGCAGCACGGGCCGCCTCCAGAATGCGCACACGCAACGCGGTCGAAAAGGGGCGCGTGAAGTCGATGTGCAGGACGGCTGTGCCGCTGGGTGATTCCGGTCCCTCGAAGTAGGTGTGCTGGCGTCCGTAGGTGTAGTCGATGATCTGGTCCGGCACCACCAGGGTCCCGGGGCCGAAATAGTCGCGGATGCCGCCGACCGCGGTCACACCCAGTACCTCCGCGGCACCGGCATCGCGAACGGCCCACAGGTTGGCGCGATAGTTGATCTGATGCGGCGGAATGGTATGCGCGTGGCCATGGCGCGGCAGGAACACGATGTCACGCCCGGCAAAGCTGCCGAAGGTGAGCGCGCCCGAGGGCTCGCCGTAGGGCGTGCGCGCCACCTCGCGGCGCGTCACCGTCAGATCGGCCAAGCGGGTCAGCCCGCTGCCCCCAATGATCGCGATCACGTCTGGCCCGCCTTGAGCGCGTACACGGCCGGCAGGTTGCGCCACAGGCCGGACACATCCATGCCGTAGCCGAAGACATAGCGATCCGGCACCGTGATGCCGACGAAATCCGCCTTGATCGGCTTGGACTTGGCGATGATCTTTTCGCAAAACACCGCGCAGCGAAACGACGCAGCTCCCAGCGCCAGCACGCGGCGCCGGATTTCCGCCATGGTCTCGCCCTCATCGAGGATGTCATCAACCACCAATACATGGCGCCCTTCCACCTTCACCGAGGGTTCGACCTTCCAGGTCAGCTTGCCGCCGCTGGTGCGGTCGCCATAGCGGCTGACGTGGATATAGTCGAACTCGAGCGGAAAGGAAAGCAGCGGCAGCAGCTGACCGGCAAAAACCGTCGCGCCGCCCATGACGGCCAGCACCAGGGGTCCCGTTTCACTCATCGCCGCGCTCACGTTGGCGGCGACACGCGCGGTGGCGGCACTGCACTCGGCAGTCGCTACGAGCAGGTCCGCACCTGCCAAAAGTTCACGGGCTTTTTGGGAGTTCATGTCACTTGATCGCCTGGCGCAGGTATGCATCGAATTCGGCACCGATCTCGGGATGCCGGCGTCCCAGGTCGACCGTCGCCTTGAGGTAACCCAGCTTGGAGCCGCAATCGTAGCGCGTCCCGTGGAAGCGATGCGCGAACACCGGTTCGTCCTTGAGCAGGGCCGAGATTGCGTCGGTGAGTTGAATCTCCCCACCGGCACCCGGCCGCACCTGTTCGATCAGCTCGAAGATGCGTGGCGAGAGCACGTACCTTCCAACCACGGCAAGTGTCGAGGGCGCCACCTCGGGGGCCGGCTTCTCGACAATCGAGGTGACGCGCTCGGTGCGTGCGTCGATCGGCGTGGTGCTGACGATACCGTACTGGCGCGTGCGCTCGCGCGGCACGTCCTCGACACACAGCACGCTGCCGCCATGCGCGTGCGCGCAATCCACCATTTGCTTCAACGCCCCGGGCCTGGCGTCGATCAAATCATCGGCCAGGATCACCGCGAAGGGCTCGTCGTTGACCACATCCCGCGCGCAGCCGACCGCATGGCCCAGGCCAAGCGGCTCGGCCTGGCGGATGTAGACGCAGGTGATGCCGCGCGGCAGGACGCTTTGCACCACTTCCAAGAGGTCGGACTTGTTTTTGGCCACCAGCTCGGTCTCGAGTTCGTAGGCCTTGTCGAAGTGATCCTCGATGGCGCGCTTGGTGCGCCCGGTGACGAAGATCATGTCCGTACACCCGGCCGCGATGGCTTCCTCGACGGCGAATTGGATCAACGGCTTGTCGACGATGGGCAGCATTTCCTTGGGCGTCGCCTTGGTTGCCGGCAGGAAGCGCGTCCCGAGACCCGCCACCGGGAACACCGCCTTGCGTACCTTCTTCATTGCCATTGCATGAGTTCCTTGAGTTGCGTTTCGTCGAGGATGGTCACGCCCAGTTCGCGTGCGCGCAGAAGCTTGCTGCCTGCTTCCTCTCCAGCCACCACATAGTCCGTTTTTTTCGATACCGAACCTGCCACTTTCGCGCCCAGCGCTTCGAGGCGTTCGCGCGCTTCATCGCGGCTGAATGCGGACAGGGTTCCGGTCAGGACGAAGATCTTCCCGGCCAGCGGCCCCGGTGCCGCGGCAATGGGCGCCGACTCCTCCCAGTGCACACCGCAGACACGCAACCGGGCGATGACCTCCAGATTGTGCGGCTGGCGCAGAAAACTTGCCAGGGACGCAGCAACGACAGGCCCGACGTCGCGCACAGCGGCAAAGCCGGCCTCCCCTGCCATAAGCAGCGCATCGAGCCCGCCAAAGTGCCGTGCCAGGTCCTTGGCGGTTGCTTCACCGACATGACGGATGCCCAGCGCGAACAGCAGGCGCGCCAAAGTGGTCGCCTTGGACGCTTCGATGGCGTCAACGATGTTCTGCGCCGACTTCTCGGCCATGCGCTCGAGCGCGGCCAGCTGCGAAAGTCCCAGGCGATACAGGTCGGCGGGTGAGCGGACCAGCTGCGCGTCAACCAGCTGATCCACCAGCTTCTCGCCCAGGCCTTCGATATCCATCGCCCGCCGACCGGCGAAATGCAGCAGTGCCTGCTTGACCTGCGCCGGACAGGACAATCCCCCGGAGCAGCGCGCCACGGCTTCGCCTTCCTCGCGCACGATCTCGGAGGAACAGGCCGGGCAGGCAGGCGGCATGACAAAACGGTCTTCCGGAGCACGCGGCCCCGGGGTCGACACCATGCGGATCTCCGGAATCACGTCGCCAGCGCGCCGCACAATCACGCTGTCACGGCGCCAGATATCCTTGCGCCGCACCTCGTCCTCGTTGTGCAGGGTCGCGTTGGTCACGGTCACACCACCGACGAACACCGGCCGCAGGCGGGCCACAGGGGTGATTGCGCCGGTGCGGCCAACCTGCACTTCGATGTCCTCGACGACGGTGAGCTCTTCTTCGGCGGGGAATTTGTGCGCCAGCGCGAAACGCGGCGCGCGCGACACGAAGCCCAGCTGCTGTTGCCAGTCGATGCGGTCCACCTTGTAGACCACGCCGTCGATATCGTAGGCAAGGTTTGCGCGCAGTGCGGCCACGCGCTGATAGAAGTCGAGCAGACCCGCCACGCCACGTACGACCGCGCGCTCATCGCAGACCGGCAGGCCGAAGCCGGCCAGCCAGTCGAGCAGTCCCGCATGAGTCGATGGCGGCACCGCGCCCTCACAGGCGCCAACACCGTAGGCGAAGAAGCGCAGCGGGCGACGCGCGGTCACGCGCGGGTCCAGCTGACGCAGGCCACCAGCGGCGGCATTGCGCGGGTTGACGAACTCCTTTTCGCCCGCTTCGGCCTGCCGGCGGTTGAGTTCAGCAAAATCCTTGCGAAACAGCAGGACCTCGCCGCGCACTTCGATGGTGCGAGGCAGTTGGCTGCCGGACAAACGCAATGGAATGCTGCGGACAGTGCGCACGTTGGCAGTCACGTCCTCACCGTGCGCACCGTCACCGCGCGTCGCGGCGCGCTGCAGGACTCCGTCGACATAGGTGAGACTGATCGCCAGGCCATCGAATTTGAGTTCGGCAGCGTAGTCGACCTCGGTTTCGAGCGCGAGCCCTTCGCGCACACGCCGGTCGAATGCGGCGACGGTCTCGGCGTCGAACGCGTTGTTGAGCGAGAGCATCGGCGTGGCGTGTGCCACGCTTGCAAAAGCCGCCAACGGCGCGCTGCCGACGCGCATGGTCGGTGAGTCGGCGCGCGCAAGTTCAGGGTGATGTGCCTCGAGGTCCTGCAGTTCCGCCATCAGGCGGTCGTACTCGGCATCCGGGATGGTCGGCTGATCAAGAGCGTAATAGGCGCGCGAATGGCGATCCAGCAGGGCGCGCAGCTCCGCCGCGCGCGCCGCGGCCACCACGTTCATGCGAACAGTCGCAGGGCGAGGCGCCCGCCGGCGGGGATGTCTGCCGCTTCCAGGCGCCCGTGCAATGCCGCGATGCCTTGACCGATGCCCGTCACGGCCGCATCGTCGAGCGGCTGCCGGCGGTCGTCGACGATGCGTGCATCCAGGCTCTTGGCGAACACGCGCGCGCAGTGGCCCATGAGGCCAAATGCGGCGGCATCGCGCGGCACGCGCGCGACCTCGAGCAGAAGTCCGGCGGTATTGGCGGCATCGTGGCGCAGCGAAAGCACCTCGCGCCCGTCGTCGTCGCGGCGACGAAATACCCCGTCGTCCTCGCGGCGGAAACCGTTGGCCTCGGCCAGGCCGCGCAACTTGGTCTCGGCAAACGGCGCCGATGCGATCAGGCTCAAGCCGATCTGCAGATCGACATCGGCGCAGAACCCGTCCAGCGCGGCGCCGCGCGCGAGCGCTTCGGCATCTTCCTGATCCCAGGTGATGGTCGCGCCGAGATTTTGCGCGAGCGCTTCGACACACTCGCGAAAGGCTGCCAGGTCCGCGCCACTGGCCGGCCCGCCGCGGTCGGAGAGCTGCAGGCCCACCCGGGCGCGCTCATAGACGGCATCCGGCGCTAGCGGCAGCCAGAAACCGCGGCCGGCATCGAAACCGTCGGCGCCGACGCGCCGGGTCAGGCCAAATCCGGCGACGGCGCCGCCCAGGCGATCGCCCGGAACCGGGGCGTCGAAGAAGAGGTCAGCGATGCGATCGACCCGGGGATCAAGTGCCGCGGGTGGCGCCGCCGTTTCGGCCGGGGCTGCGCCGGCAAGGCTTGGGGTCGCTTCGACCCGCGGCGCGGCGGTATCGTCCCAGCGCGGTTCGATACGTTCAATATCCGGCTCGTCTGGCACCGGCGGTGCTGCCGCGGCTGCCTGCCCATGCCGCGTGCCGCCGAGCAGCACGTCGTCATGCCGCGACTCGAAGTCGCGCGCCGTACGCCGGTAGCGGCTCTCCTGCCACTTGTTGAAGACGATCACGGCGAGCACCACCAGAACACCCAATCCGAGGAGCCCCAGCTGCAGTTCGCTCATTTGATCTTGGTCCGGGCTTGAACGATGTTCAGGCAGCGATCGGCTCGCGCAGGCGTACCGCCTCGTCCATGTCGACGGCGACGATGCGCGACACGCCCGGTTCCTGTTGGGTCACGCCGATAAGCTGGTGCGCCATTTCCATGGTGATCTTGTTGTGGCTGATGAAGACGAATTGCGTGTCCTCGGCCATCTTCTTGACGAGCTGGCAGAAGCGCTCGGTATTCGGGTCGTCGAGCGGCGCGTCGACCTCATCGAGCAGGCAAAACGGCGCCGGGTTAAGGCGGAACAGAGCAAAGACCAGGGAGGTCGCGGTGAGCGCCTTCTCGCCGCCCGAAAGCAGGTGGATGGAGGCGTTTTTCTTGCCCGGCGGCTGCGCCATCACCTGCACGCCGGCATCGAGAATCTCGTCGCCGGTCATGATGAGCCTGGCCTCGCCGCCGCCGAAAAGGGCCGGGAACAGCTCGCCGAAATGACGATTGACCTCCTCGAAGGTCTTTTTGAGCAGATCGCGAGTCTCGCGGTCGATCTTGCGAATCGCATCTTCGAGCGTCGCCACAGCCTCGGTCAGGTCAGCCGACTGCGCATCGAGGAAACCCTTGCGCTCCTTTGCAGAGCTCAGTTCCTCGAGGGCGGCCAGGTTGACCGCACCAAGTGCTGCGATTTCCTGCGTCAGGCGCGCCAGTTCGGCCGCGAGCGGGGTCGCGCGGGCCCCTTCGACGGCCGCTGCCAGCCCACCCTCATCGGCATTGGCCTCGGCGAGCGACTGCGCAAACTGCTCGCGTGCCAGGCGTGCCGCCTGTTCCTTCAGGCGCAATTCGCCAATACGGTCGCGCAAGGGGCCCAGCTTTTGCTCGGACTTCAGGCGCTCCTCGTCCATCGAGCGCATCTGCGTGGTCAGGCCATCGAGCTCGGTGCGCACCCTTGCGAGTTCCTGTTCGCGTTCCAGGCGCAGGTTGAGCGCCGACTGCAGCCCGCTCTGCACTGCCGCATCATCGAGAGCTGCGAGTTCCGCGCGAACGCCCTGGGTTTCGCCTGCGACCCGCTCGATCTGCGCGGCGACATTGCGGGCGGCATTGGCCAGTTCGAAAATCTTGCTCTCGGCCTGGCGCGCATGAAATTCCGACGCCTGGGTCGCACGCTCGGCATTGCGCAGTTCTTCGCGCGATGTCGCCAGCGCCGCCGCGGCCGCTTCCGTGCGTTCGCGCGCAGCTTCCATGGCGGCCTGCTCGCCTGCCAGGGCAGCGTCGAATTCAGCGAACTTGCGGGACGCCTCCTCGAGCCGGCCACGCTCCTGCGCCTCGTTGTGTTCGATCTCCTGCAGGGCTTCGCGAATGCGCCCTTCGGTTTCGCGGTAGCGCTCGAGCGCCTGGGCGTCGCGCACCACTTCCAGTTGCATCTCGTGCAGCCGCGTGCGTGAACTCTGCGCCGCGGGCCGCGCCTCACCCAACTGTGCCGCCAGCCGGGTCACACCCGCCTCGGTACGCGCCAGGGCGACACGGGCCTCGTCCTGGCTCAGGCGACGCGCCTTGACCTCTAAGGCCAGGTTGTCGATTTCGTTCTGGCGCGCCAGGATGCCGGCCTGTTCCGAATCGGCCGCATAGAAGGTCACGGTCTGGCGCCCGACCATGTGGCCGTCGGGAGTGACGAACACCGCGCGCGGCGGGAGTTCGGACCGCCGCGCGAACGCCTCTTCTACATCACCGACCGCGAAGCGTCCGCCCAGCCACTCGGCGAGCAGGGCCCGCACGCCGGCATCATCGATGCGCACGCGCCCGATCAGCGGCTCCAGCGTGCCGCCGCTAGCCGGAGTGGCGTCGACTCCATCGACGCTGACCAAGGCCAGCTTGGCCGGCGGAGGATCGCGAAAAAACGCCCGCGCCCAGGAAAGGTCGCGGATTTCCAGCGCTGAAAGGCGCTCGCGCAGGACCGCCTCGATCGCGGTCTCCCAGCCGGGAACGACATGCAGACGCTGCCACAGGCGCGGGAGAGAGGCCAGTTCGTGTCGGGCCAGCCAGGGTTCGAGCTTGCCGCCGCGCTGCACCCTGTCTTGGACTTCCTTCAGTGCCGTGATGCGCGCTTCCAGTGCCTGGGCCGCGCGGGTTTCCTCATCCATCGCACGTTGTGCTGCATCCCGCTCGGCGCTGGCGCGTGGCAGCGCGGCCTCGAGCTGCTGCAGACGAGCTTCGCGCTCGGCCATCTCTGCTTCGCGGCGCGCGGCTTCGACACGCTTGCGGCGCAGCGCATCTTCATCCGGCCGGTTAAGCCCGTTCTGCTCCATGCGCAGCCGGTCGCGCCGACTCGTCAGGGCGCTCATTGAACGCTGCGCATTGCCCTGATGCAATCCTTCGACTTCGAGTGTCTGCCGGGTGCGCAACACGGTCGCACTGGACGCGTTGAAGGCCTCCTGTGTCGCGCGCGCCCCTTCCTCCAGCGCAGGCAGGCGCTCCCGCCCCGCGGCTTCGGCTGCGCGGCATTCCTGCAATCGTCCCTCGGAAGCCGCGGACTCGGCGCTCCAGTGGGCGGAATCGGCGTCGAGCTGGGCAGCCTGCTGGCGCCACGACGCGTGCTGCGCGGACAGCTGGGTCAACTGGCCCGACAAGCGCGTGCGCGCATCGACGATGGCGCGAATCTCGGTTTCCAGGCGCGTGACCTCGGCATTGGCCGCATAGAGCTCACCCTGTGCCACGTGCAGGCGATCACCGGCTGCATAGTGCCCGGCGCGCATTTCCTCGACGCGCCGCTCCAGGCTGCGCAGTGCCGCGGTGTCTTCCTCAAGGCGGATCACGGCCCGCTCGATCTCGGCTGCGTGGCGCGTCTCTTCGGAGGCAGCCTCGCTGCGCTTGACCATCCACAGCAGGTGCTGGGTGCGGGTCTGCTCTGCGGTCAGGTCACGGTATTGCTGCGCAACTTGCGCCTGGTCGGTCAGCTTTTCCAGGTGCGTGCCCAGTTCGCGTCGGATGTCTTCGACGCGCACCAGGTTCTCGCGCGTGGAACCCAGGCGTGACTCGGTTTCCTTGCGCCGCTCCTTGTACTTGGAAACGCCCGCCGCCTCCTCAAGGAAGACGCGCAGTTCCTCCGGACGCGCCTCGATGACGCGTGCGATCATGCCCTGCTCGATGATCGCGTAGGCGCGCGCGCCCAGGCCCGTGCCGAGAAAGATGTCCTGTATGTCGCGCCGGCGCACCTGCTGGTTATTGATGAAGTAGCTCGATTCGCCCTGCCGCGTCAGCACCCGCTTGACCGCGATCTCGGCATACTGGCCCCACTGCCCCATGCCTGCATGCGGGGGAGTGACGCTGTTGTCGAACACCAGCTCGACGCTGGCGCGTGCGACCGGCTTGCGCAGCGCCGAGCCGTTGAAGATCACGTCCTGCATCGATTCGCCGCGCAGGGCCGAGGCCTTGGACTCGCCCAGCACCCAGCGCACGGCGTCAATGATGTTGGATTTGCCGCAGCCGTTGGGACCAACGATACCGACCAGCTGGCCGGGAACGGCAACATTTGTCGGGTCGACAAAGGATTTGAAGCCAGCGAGTTTGACTGAGACCAGACGCACGATGTCAGGAGTTGATGTCGCAGGAATCCACAACCTGTAAGCGAAAACCCCCCGTTCGGACAGCCCCTTCGAAGGGCCCGGTCGGAGGGCGCTGGGAGGTCACACGACGCCGCCACGGACAGCGTCGGAACCGATTCTTATAATAACATCGCGCCCTTCGCATTTCCCTCTTGACAAAGCACCGACCCATGCCATCCAAGCCAAGCAGGACTCTGGATACATTTCCGAATCCGGCCCCCGGCCGGGACTTTCGCATCCATATCCAGATGCCCGAGTTCACTTGCTTATGCCCGCTCACCGGGCAGCCCGATTTCGCGACCTTGACCCTGGATTACGTGCCCGACAAGCTGTGCGTGGAACTGAAGAGCCTCAAGATGTACGTCTGGAGCTTTCGCAACGAAGGCGTGTTCCACGAGAAGGTCACCAACGCCATCCTGGACGACATCGTCACCGCCACCCGGCCGCGCTACGCACGCCTGGTCTCGAAGTGGTTTGTGCGCGGCGGCATATTCACCAACGTCGAGGCTGAACATCGCAAGAAGGGCTGGAAGCCCGCAGCGCGCGTCGAATTCGCGCCCTTTGCGGCTGAATCGAGCTTGCGCGACTGAAGCGCCGCGAACCGGGCCCGCGCTGCAATCCCGCGGCTGCGGGCCCGAGGATGATGCCAGGCCCGCACCGGCGCAGCGCGTTCAATTCTGGATTTCGACCCCCAGGCGCGTCAGCGCCTCTGCGATCGGGATGAACAGGCTCATGTTGCCGACTTCGGCGCGCACGCCGCGCACCGTGATTCCCAACACGCTGCTGTTGCCGTCCAGGAGCGGGCCGCCGCTGGACCCCGGCAGTATCGACGCATCACTCTGGATGTAGCGCAATTCGCCGACCTGGCGATGACCGCTGAGCACTCCCTTGGTCAGCGAGCTGTTGAAGGTGTCCCCGAGTGGGGAGCCGAGCACGAACACTTCCTCCCCCACGTTCGCTTCGCCGGCCCGGATCGCAAGCGGCGGCAAGGCGATCGCCTCGGTCTTGATCAGCGCGACGTCGCGCGCGGTATCGACCTTGAGAACTTCACCCGCGATCTCGCGCCCGGTTGTGAGCTTGATGCGCACAAAGCGGTTGGTTCCCACCACATGCTGGTTGGTCAGGAGGTACCCTTCGGAACTGACAAAAAACCCGCTGCCTGTGCCTGTCGGTGTCTGCACAGTTGCCACCGCAGCACGCAAGGCCGTGACATTTCCGGCGGTTGGTTGGGCAGCGATTTTTTCCACGCGGATCTTGAATGCGGCCGCGACCTGCTCTGGTGCCGGCAGCGCGAGCGCCCCCGACAGCCACTGGGAAAGCCGCGCATCGGCCAGGAGGTTGCGCACCGCAGCCCGCATGGCACCGCCGAAAACGCCATCCGCGCCCAGGCGCTGCTCGTCGCTGAAGGTGTACTGCCCCTCGGTGGTGACATCCAGCAGTACCTTGCGCGCGGTCGGCGAATAGAGTTCGAAGCGCAACTCCATCGTGACATGACCGCTCATCGAGCTTGGGTTGCGCAAGCAAAGCTCGGCGGCGATCTTGCGCAGCGTGAGGCCGACATCGAGGTCCGGCGTGGTCGGGCGCGATGTATCCGCGAAGGCGGAATCAGCGCCACGCACCACCGGGTAGCCAGCCCGCTCGAGTTCCTCGCGATAGATTCGCCCGGCATTGCGACTGATCGCTTCCCAGGCCTTGTCGTTGAAGATCAGTCCCGAGCGCGAACCGCAAAAAAGCCCGTCCTGCATTTCCCCGATTCGCTCGTTGCGCGCCAGTGTTGCGCGAACCCGCCGCACCGCGGAGGTTCGCGGCTCGCGGGCGTCGGCTGGAAACGCCAGCGGCGTGAGAGTTGGCACGGTCCGCGCTACCGCGGATTGGGCCAACACCCCTGCCGGCACGGCGCAGGCCAGGGCACACGCAAGACTTTGCAGCACCAGTCGAACCAGTGGATGGGCCATACCTGCACCTTTCGTTTCAATAAGCCGCGGTCATCGCCTCAGGGACGCCTGTGCTTCACGGGAGTTTAGCCGAGCAAGCGGGGCCGCACACCCCGGAATTCAAGCGGATTCTGGCGGTAATAGGCGCATAACAGGTCGTACAGGTCGGGAAACGCATCAAGGACGTCGGCCGGCATGGTGAAAAAGGCTTCCGAGAGGACTGCAAAGAACTCGGCCGGATTTTCAGCCGCGTAGGGGTCGATCAGCGGTGCCTGATCGTCGCCGACTTCGCCCTTGTCCCAGCGCTCGACCTCGCCCGCAAACGCGGCGTGGGCGCGCTCGAGCGTCTTGGCGAATTCGCGCCCGTCCAGTCCCTTGTGCCAGGCCGGGAAAAAAGGCGGCACCCCGGTCGCCTCGCCCTTGAGCATGTCGATCTTGTGGGCAAACTCGTGGATGACCACGTTGTAGGACGGCGCATCCTCACCGCCCGCCAACTTGACGTCTTCCCACGACAGGATCACCGGGCCACCGGGCATCGCTTCGCCGGCAATGACCTCGTCGTACTCATGCACAACGCCGTCCTCGTCGACAACTTCGCGACGCGCCACCATCTCCCCCGCATAGACGATGATTCCGTGCCAGCCGTCGTAGAGCGACAAATCGAGGTTGAGAATCGGCAGGCAGGCCTGTGCCGCGATCGCCAGTTGCGTCTGAAGGGTGACGGTGAACCCGCCGGCGCCAGCAAATTCCTTGCTCGCGCAGAACATCGACACACAGTCGCGCAGGCGTGCCCGCTCGTCGTCGTCCAGACGGTCGAAAAACGCATAGGCCAGGAGCGTGGCGTTCCATGACTCCTCCGGCAAGGCGTGCCTGTCAAGCAGGCGCCGGCGACGCCAGTCGCGGTAGCGGGTGACCAACGACATGGAGCGAGTCAATGGGAGCGAAGCGGCCGGGTCGGGATTGCGGCCAACGCGCGATTATAGGAAGGCTGCGCGGCATAAAATCCTCGCCATGTCCGAAAAGAGCAACGTCATCCCCATCTCGCGCGGCGAAGGTCGCGCCGAGGAGGCCTCCCGCACGCCGCCTGTCGTCAGGGCCGCCGCGCTGGCGCAAGAGGTCTACGGCGAGGCACGCCTGGGAACCGGCGAGATATGCATCGATCACGCACGCGTGGTGGCCGATCTGCTCGGCGATTTGCGCCTGGACAATGCAACGCTCTGTGCGGCCTGGCTTTTTGCACTGCCCCAATATGCCGAGGACTGGCGCGAGCGGGTCTTGTCAGTAGCGGGTGCGGAGCCTGCCGATTTGATCGAGGGGCTGGCCCGGCTGCATCGCCTGCGCGACCTGACCCGCGCCGGTTCGCGCGCAAGCGAGGACGCCGGGCAGGCCGAGACGCTGCGCAAGATGCTCCTTGCCATGGTCTCCGACGTGCGCGTCGTGCTGGTGCGCCTGGCATCGCGACTGGCGACATTGCGCCATGTGTTGCGCACGCCGGACCACCCTCAGGGTGCGCTTCTGGCGCGCGAAACCCTCGATTTCTATGCACCGCTGGCCAATCGCCTGGGTGTCTGGCAACTCAAGTGGGAGCTCGAGGACCTGGCTTTTCGCCTGACCGAGCCCGAGGCCTACAAGTCGGTCGCCGCGCTCCTGGCGACGCGACGCACCGAGCGCGAGTCCTACATAGGGCGCGCCACCGCGCAGCTCAACGCCGAGCTCGGGCGCGCCGGGGTCAAGGCGCAGGTGGCCGGCCGACCGAAGCACATCTACAGCATCTGGCAAAAGATGCGCCAGAAGTCGCTTGGATTCGACGACCTCTACGATGTCCGTGCGCTGCGTGTACTGGTGGAGGAGGTGCGCGATTGCTATACCGCGCTTGGTGTGGTCCACAACCTCTGGCAACCCATCCCCAAGGAGTTCGACGACTATATCTCGCGCCCCAAGGGCAACGACTACCGTTCGCTGCACACCGCCGTCGTCGGCCCGGACGAACTGGCGCTCGAGGTGCAGATCCGCACCCTCGAAATGCACCAGCATGCCGAACTAGGGGTCGCGGCGCACTGGCGCTACAAGGAGGCCGGGGCAAGGAGCACCGGCGCGTCGGTGAAGAGCGCCAGCTTCGAATCCAAAGTCGGCTTGTTGCGCCAGTTGCTCGCCTGGCGTGATGAGGTGGCAGGCACGCGTGACTGGCGCGCCGAGACCGAGAAGCTGGGCTTCGACGATACCGTCTATGTGCTGACCCCGCAGGGCCGCGTGATTGATCTGCCGGCAGGAGCGACACCGATCGACTTCGCGTATCGCCTGCACACCGACCTGGGACATCGCTGCCGTGGCGCGCGGGTCGACGGCGCCCTGGTGCCCCTCAACACGCCGCTTGCAACCGGGCAGGAGGTCGATATTGTCGTGGCCAAGAGTGGCGGGCCGTCGCGCGACTGGCTTAACCCGGCACTCGGTTTTGTCGCCGGCCGGCACGCGCGCGCCAAGCTCCGGCAGTGGTTTTCCGCGCAGGACTTGGCCGAGACCGTCGCCACAGGACGCGCTGCCATCGAGCGCGAGCTGCAGCGCCTGGGGCGCAGTGGTGCCAATCTGGAGCAGCTGGCGCAAAGCCTGGGCTTCGAATCCACTGAGGCGCTCTTCACCGCCGCGGCGCGCGGCGAATGGAGCCTCAAGCAGGTCGCGAGTGCCTTCGCCCTGCCTGCCGAGGTCAGCGAAGAGGCGATCGAGCTGCACAAAAGCCGCATCGCTCCGGCGTCGGGCAAGGGGGTGTTGATTGTCGGCGTGGACCGGCTCATGACCCAGTTGGCACGCTGCTGCAAACCGGCACCGCCGGATGCCATCGTTGGCTTTGTCACCCGCGGTCGCGGCGTGTCCATCCATCGCGCTGGCTGTCGTGACTTCGCCAATCTCTCGGCAAGCCACCCCGAACGCATCATTGAAACCCAATGGGGCGAATCGCGCGAGGGCTTGTTCGCGGTCGATATCGAGATCGAGGCATTGGACCGGCCGGGGCTGCTGCGCGATATTGGCGAACTCTTGACGCGCCACCGCGCCAATGTCACGGCGACCAACAGTCAGTCGCGGCGCGGCCTGGCACGCATGGCCTTCACCGTTGAGGTCGCCGGTCTTCACAACCTCGAGACCTCCTTGGCGGCCCTGCGCTCTGTTGCCGGCGTGACCGCCGCGCGACGGTCCTGAATAAACAGGCACGGCAACTCGCACCAGTTCGGGATTTGCTGCGCTGCCGGAAAGACGCTAGAATCGTGGTCTTGCTGGCGCGTAGCTCAGCTGGTTAGAGCACCACCTTGACATGGTGGGGGTCGTTGGTTCGAGTCCAATCGCGCCAACCAGCATTCTCCATTGAACGATATCGACCAAACAGCGATGAAAGCGAGCGTTATGACACCGCTGACTCGGGGCGCAACCCCCGGATAGCGGCGCTCGTCTTACGTTCCAAGAAAGGCGTGGCGCGATGAGCCCACGCCTTTTTTGTTTTCTTGAAAGGAATTCCATGCTTTCGGTACAACTCCCCGACGGTTCAAAGCGCGAGTTTGATGGCCCGGTCACGGTCGGTCAGGTTGCCTCCGCGATCGGGCCCGGACTTGCCAAAGCGGCGCTTGCCGGGCGTGTGGACGGCCGCGCCGTCGACCTCACGCATCGCATCGAGAGCGACGCGTCCCTCGCGATCATCACCGAGCGCGACGCCGACGGACTGGACCTGATCCGCCATTCAACCGCTCACCTTCTCGCCTACGCGGTCAAGGAGTTGTTCCCGGACGCCCAGGTGACCATCGGGCCGGTGATCGAACACGGCTTTTTTTACGACTTTTCGTACAAGCGCCCGTTCACGCCGGAAGACCTGGAAGCGATCGAAAAGCGCATGACCGATCTGGCCAGAAAGGACGAGCCGG
>JBJXGS010000086.1:0-8384 GCA_046160545.1 Burkholderiales bacterium | reverse complement strand
ACGCGGCGGCGCGTCTTCGACATGATCGTGCGCGAAAAGATGATGGCCGGCGGCTTTCACTTCCCCTTCCCCGCCTTTGGCACGATCGCGCACCTGGGAAGCGGCTACAACTTCACACCGGTAGCCTGAGGAAATCGCGCAGGCCTGAACCCTGCGCGATCTTCACTTCGCTGGCGGCCTGATTTCCTCAAGCCGGTCGGTGGCCGGTGGCGGCGTTCGCGAGAGCGCGGCGATCTCGGCACGCAGCTCGGGGGTCATCGCCACTTTGGTCGCAGCCAGTGAATCCTGGAGTTGCGCAACATTGCGCGCGCCGATGATGGGCGCGGTCACCGCCGGATGCGCCCCGACCCATGCGACGGCCGCGGCCACCGGGTTGAGCCCGCGTGACTTGCACAGCGCCACATAGGCATTGGCAACATCGAACACCCATGGCTCGCCGTAGCGCGCCTCGTACATCTTGTTGGTCTTGAGGCGCCCGCTGGCCTCGCCCGCATACTTGCCCGAAAGCAGGCCGGCCGCGCCTGGGCTGTAGGGGATCACGCCGATGCCGTTGGCCAGCGCCATGGGCAGGAGTTCGACCTCGGCCTGGCGCTTGACCAGGTTGTACATGGGCTGGATCACCTGCAGGCGCGCCCAGTCATGGCGTTCCTGGATGTCCACTGCGCGCTGCACCTGCCAGGCGGCGTAGTTGCTGACCGCGGGATAGAGCACCTTGCCGGCGCGCACCATGTCCTCCAGCGCACGCATCGATTCGTCGATCGGAGTGCGGGCGTCAAACTGATGCAGGAACAGTACATCGACACGATCGGTACCGAGGCGTTTGAGGCTCGCTTCGACGGCGCGCACGACGTGGCGCCGCGAGGTGCCGCGCGCGTTGATGTCCGGCCCGCTGGCGTTGAAGCACTTGGTGGTGATGACCAGGTCGTCCCGGTGCCCGGCCATGAGGCGTCCGAGTATTTCTTCAGATTTTCCGCCGTTGTACTGGTCGGCGCAGTCGAAGAAATTGACGCCCGCTTCGCGGCAGGCCGCGTACATCGCGGCGGAGCCCGCCTCGTCGGCGTCGCCGCCGAAGGACATGGTGCCGAAGCACAGCTCCGAAACCATGACGCCGGATCGGCCCAGGGGTTTGAATTTCATGTTGATCTCCGCGGCGAAACGCCCACTCGTCTATCGTAGTGCTAATCAGTGTACGACAAGCGCTGCAGCGTAATTCGCCCTGCCGCGTGCTATCGCAAGGCCCCCGCCAGGCGGCCCATGACCTGGTGCCGCAGCCGGACTACCCGGCGCAGCAAGTAAGCCCAGGCGCGCACTTTTTCCGTGAAAGGAATCGGCGCACGCGCGACGGTGACAAAGCGATAGGCGTGCAGATTGACACGTGCCGCCAGGCTGGGACTGGCAGGCAGGGCCCATTGCGCAGCGCTGCTGCTGGTCATCAGCAGGCTCGAGGTCTCCGGCGTGAAGCGCCGCACGAACAGGCGTTCGGGAATTTCCAGGATCTTGCCGCGCAGGCATAGCTCGGCGACCATGCTGATGTCGGACCCCGGATAGGGGCGGTGTAGCGCCGTATCCAGCAGCGCGTCGCGGCGCGCCACGCCGTGCATGACGTTGTTGATGCGCTCGCGTTCCAGGTAGGCGCGAAAGCGCGCCGCGGGTCGCGCGTCCTCGATGTTGAGTCCGTCGTCGTATTCGTGCGCGACTTCAGTGCCATCCGCATCGACGATCACCAGGTAGGCACGCGGATAGGCGAGCACAGCATCCCGTCGACTCTCCAGCGCGCCCACGCAATGCTCGAAGAACCCTTCCAGCACCAGGTCGCTGCACGCGGCCCACTTGAAATAGCGCCCGTGCGCGAGCTCCAGTACACGATTGAAGTTGCCGTACACGCCGATGTTGGACGGATTGCGGAAGTAGCGCACCCGCGCGTCGCGCGCGGCGTAGGCGCGGCATATGGCCTCAGTGTCGTCTGTAGAGGCGTTGTCGGCGACGATGACCTCGAAGTCGCGCATGCCCTGCCCGAGAAACGAGTCCAGCGCAGCGGCCACCCAGCGCGCGCCGTTGTAGACGGGCAGGCCGACACTGAGCAGGGGTTGTGCAGGCACTATCGACACCATAGTAATAATTGCTTTGATTAATCGATCGCCCGTACCTAGACTCGCCCCACTGGCTCATCGCCCATCACCCCAGGAGAGCAACATGACTAGCGAATCGAAGTGCCCATTCACGGGCACCACCGGCAACTCGAGCAGCGCGGGAACACGCGGCAACCGCGACTGGTGGCCAAAGCAGCTCAACCTTTCGATCCTACACCAGCACAGTGCGGCTTCCAGCCCCATGGACGAGGCGTTCGACTATGCCGCTGCGTTCAAAGCACTTGACCTCAAGGCCGTCGTCGCCGACCTCAAGGCACTCATGACCGATTCGCAGGACTGGTGGCCGGCCGACTACGGCCACTATGGGCCGCTTTTCATTCGCATGGCCTGGCACGCGGCCGGCACCTACCGCACAGCCGACGGTCGCGGTGGCGCCGGCACCGGCGCACAACGCTTCGCCCCGCTCAACAGCTGGCCGGACAACGGCAACCTCGACAAGGCGCGGCGCCTTTTGTGGCCAATCAAGCAAAAGTACGGCCGCAACCTCTCGTGGGCCGATCTCATGATCCTGGCCGGCAACGTCGCCTTGGAATCGATGGGATTTAAAACCTTCGGCTTCGCCGGCGGGCGCAAGGACATCTGGGAACCGGAACAGGACATCAACTGGGGCAATGAGGCGCAATGGCTGGGCAACGAGCGCTACCGCGGTGAGCGGCAGCTCGACAACCCCTTGGCCGCGGTACAGATGGGACTCATCTACGTGAACCCGGAAGGCCCGGACGGCAAGCCGGACCCGCTGGCCTCGGCGCGCGACATCCGTGAAACATTTGCGCGCATGGCCATGGATGACTACGAAACCGTCGCGCTCATCGCCGGCGGCCACACCTTCGGCAAGGCGCATGGCGCAGGTGCTCCTGCGCACGTCGGTCCCGAGCCCGAGGGCGCAGGCATCGAGGAACAGGGTCTGGGCTGGAGCAACAGCCTGGGCAGCGGCCGCGGCGCGCACACCATCACCAGCGGCCTGGAAGGCGCGTGGAAGCCCAATCCGACGCAGTGGGACAACGGCTACTTCGAGACCCTCTTTGGCTACGAATGGGAACTGACGCGCAGCCCGGCCGGCGCGCAGCAGTGGCGCCCTACCAACCCTGCCGCCGCGACGGCGGTGGCGGACGCGCACGATCCCTCAAAGCGGCACGCGCCGATGATGTCGACCGCGGACATGGCCCTGCGCACAGACCCGGCCTACACGAAAATCTCGCGCCATTTCCTTGCCAACCCGGATGAGTTTGCCGACGCCTTTGCGCGTGCCTGGTTCAAGCTGACCCACCGCGACATGGGACCGCGGGCACGCTACCTGGGCCCGCTGGTGCCCAATGAAGTGCTGATCTGGCAGGATCCGATTCCCATCCTCGATCATGAGTTGATCGACGCCGCCGATAGCACTGCCCTCAAGAAGCGCGTGCTGGCCAGCGGTCTCACCACAGCGCAACTCGTCGGTACCGCCTGGGCCTCGGCCTCGACCTTCCGCGGCAGCGACAAGCGCGGCGGAGCCAACGGCGCGCGCATTCGCCTCAGTCCGCAAAAAGACTGGGAAGTCAACCAGCCCGCCGAGCTCGCCCAGGTACTGGCAACTCTCGAGGGAATTCAGAAGGAATTCAACGCTGCGCAACGGGGCAAGAAGAAGGTCTCCCTGGCCGACCTCATCGTCCTGGCCGGCAACGCCGCCATCGAAGAGGCCGCCGGCCGGGGCGGGCACCGCGTGAGCGTCCCCTTCTCGCCCGGGCGCATGGACGCCACACAGGACCAGACCGACGCGGCCTCGTTCGCGGTGCTCGAGCCTCAAGCCGACGGCTTTCGCAACTACACACGCCGCGGCCTCGAAGGCGTCGCCGCCGAGATGCTGCTCGACCGAGCGCAACTCCTGACGCTGAGCGCGCCGGAGATGACAGTGCTCATCGGCGGCTTGCGCGTGCTTGAGGCGAACTTTGCGCAGTCACGCCACGGCGTGTTCACGCATCGCCCAGGCACGCTCAGCAACGACTTTTTCGTCAACCTGCTCGACATGCGCACGCGCTGGCAGAAGGCGTCCGGCACCGACGGCGTGCTCGAGGGCCGCGACCGCGCCTCCGGCGCGCTCAAGTGGACCGCGACGGTCGCCGACCTGGCCTTCGGGTCGAACTCGCAGTTGCGCGCCCTGGCCGAGGTCTATGCCTCTGCCGACGCGCAGGGCGACTTCGTCAACGCCTTCGTCGCAACCTGGGCCAAGGTGATGCACCTGGACCGCTTCGACCTGGCCTGATGCGGCACTGGAACCGGCGGGCTTCCTGCGAGAGAAAGTCTCGCAGGAAGCCGGCGATCATTCGATCGTGCGCTCGGCGCTCAAGCGCACCGCATGCGGAAACGTCAGGCCGATCGCCTTCGCCGTCTTGAGATTGAGCACCAGCTCGAAGCGGGTCGGCTGGGCAACCGGCAGGTCGCCCGGCTTGGCGCCCTTGAGGATCTTGTCCGCGTACTCCGCGGCACGGCGAAAATTGTCGGCGATCGAGGCGGAATACGACATGAGACCGCCGTCATCGACGTACTGGGCACCGGCGAACATGGCCGGCGCCTTCAGGCGCAAGAGATGCCCGGCGATCGGCCGGCGCTGGTTGTTGGTGAGCGCATCGACTGTCACCGCATAGGCCTTTGCGCCAAGCGAGGCTCCACGCTTGAAAGCAGCCTCGAAGTCGCCCGTCTCGCGGACTTCGAGCCGGGTTAAGCGCAAACCCAGCGCAGCCGCACCGGACTCGATGGTCTTCGACTGCACCAGGCCGGCCTCGACATTGGGCGAGTAAATCACGCCGACATGGACGCCGGCGGGATAACTCTCCTTGAGAACCTGCAGGCGCTTGGGCCACAACTCGGCCGCCATGCTCGACAGGCCGGTCGCGTTGCCGCCGGGCTGGCGCAGGCTGGCTGCGAACCCGTTGCCAACCGGATCCGACGCAAAGGCAAACAACATCGGAATGGTCTTGGTGCGTTGGAAAAGGAGGCGCCCGGAGCCTTCGGCAGGAAAAAGGAGCAGGTCGGGCGCACTCGCGACCAATTCGTCGGCGAGCGAAGGGGCAGCCTGCATGATGCCATTGGCAAAGCGGGCGTCGATTTGATAGTCACGCCCTTCGACCCAGCGCAATGCGCTCATGCCGGCGCGAAACGCGTCGAGGTAACCGTCGTCCGCCTGCGCGGAGGCTAGGCCGAGATAGGCTATGCGTCGCACGCGACTCTGGGCGAACGCGCTCCTGCTGCTGGCCGCCAGGGCGAGTCCTGCCGCCAACGCCTGACGCCGCTTCATGTTGCTTCCCTTGCCGAGCAAATGCATATCGGAAAAAACCGCGCAGCGCCTGTGTCGCCGCAGAGTTGCGCTGACTGAATCGACCGCTCAGTCTAGTCTAGGATTCGAGGCAAAGCCGATTTGCGAACGGTTCCACCGACATCACGAGGAGCAGCAGCAGTGACAAGCCAGTCCCAGCCCCGCGTCTACGACATCCTTGCCCGCGCCTTCTTGCAGGAGGGCGTCGGCACCTGCTTCGCCCTTCTGGGCGACGCGAACATGAACTGGGCAACACGGCTGGGCGAAGCCGGCTGCCGCATGATCTACGTGAGACACGAACACTGCGCGGTCGCCTCTGCCATGGCCTATGCGCGCAAGACCTCGGAGGTCGGTGTTGCCACGGTCACCTGCGGACCCGGGGTCACGCAGGTGGTGACGGCACTGCCGGCAGCGGTGCGCGCGCGCCTGCCTTTAGTCGTCTTCGCCGGCGAGTCGCCGCTCAAGATGGGTTGGTACAACCAGGCCATCGACCAGGCCCCGCTGATCACCGCGACCGGCGCGGCTTACCACAGCGCACACCTTGCCGAACGCATGCCGGTAGTGATTCGCGACGCGTTCCTGCAAGCGCGTCGCGAGCGGCGTCCGGTGGTCATCGGCATTCCTTTTGACTTGCAGGATCGGCCCTGGACCGGGCCGGACAAGCTGCCCACGCCGTCGGCGCAGTTGCTGCCGCGCGCCTCACCGATTCCGCCGCATCCGGACGACGTGGCCCGTGCCGCCGCACTGGTGGCCGCGGCGCGGCGCGTGGTCGTCATGGCAGGCCTGGGCGCAGTGGAAGCCGGCGCCGCTGCCGCCTGTCGCGCTCTGGCGGACAGAACCGGCGGAATCCTCACCACCACCCTGCCCGCGCGGGGTCTGTTTCACGACGACCAGTATTGCATCGGGATCACCGGCAGTTTTTCCACCGAAGTGGGGCTGGAACTGCTGGCCGAGGCCGATCTCGCGATCGTGGTCGGCGCCTCGCTGGCCTATCACGCCGGCGGCGGCGGACAACTGTGGCGCGCTGCGCAGACCCTGCATATCGACCTCGAGCCCCTGGCTGTAAGCCAGGGCCAGGAAGTGGCGCGCCACCATCTGCGTGCGGATGCCCGCCTGGGCGTGGAGGCGCTCACGGCAGCCCTGCCGGCAAAGACCGCCTCATGGCGCTCGGCGACGATGGCTGCGCGCATCCGCGATACCCCGCCCGACAGCCACGCCTACGAGATTGCACCCGGACGCCTCGACCCGCGTGCCGTGGTGACAGCGCTTGAAAATGCGTTGCCGGCAGATTGGGAGACGGTCAATTCCTCGGGGCACTGCTCCTGGTTTTTCGCACAGATGCCGTCGCGCCCGCAGGAGCGCTTTCTCTCGATTCGCGAGTTCGGCGCCATCGGCAACGGCATCTCCTTCGCGATGGGTGTGGCAGCGGCGCGCCCGCAAAGCACCGTGGTGTTGTTCGATGGCGACGGCAGCCTCCTGATGCACGTCCAGGAGCTGGAGACCATACGCCGCCATGGCATGAACATCCTGATCGTGGTCATGAACGACGGCGCCTACGGGTCTGAAGTGCACAAGCTGCGCGCCGAGGGCATGCCCGAGGACGGCGCGGTGTTCGACTATTGCGATTTCGCGGCCATCGCGCGCGGCTTCGGCCTTACCGGCGAGACAGTCAGGAATCTTGATGACCTGCCACGCCTCACCGAGGAGTTCGGCCGGCGCGGCGGCGCGGCCGTGTGGGACTTCCATGTCTCTGACAAAGTGGTCTCGCCGATCATGCGTCGCTCGCATGGCGGCGCGCACCGCAAGTCCTGATCCAATCCACGACCAAGCGCGGGTATTGCATCGGCCGGGGCACGGCGGTACCCTGCCCCCAAAGGAGCAGGAACGATCACTTCGATCGGGCCGAAAGCGATATGGCAGATGAGGCAGACGGCGCCGAGCACTTTACCCAAACCATAGGCGCGCTACCCGAGTCGGTCGCCACCATGCAGCGCCACGCGCCGGCTGCCTACGCGGCCTATCTCGCGGCACGCGAGAACGTCTACCGCGATCCCCCCGCAGGACACCTGGATCGCGCCACGACCGAGCTGCTCTTCATCGTGCTGGACGTCGTCGCGGGTCACGAAGAAGGTGCCCTGGCCCATGCGGAAGCAGGCGTGCGCGCCGGCTTGACCGTCGGCCAGATCACCGAAGCACTGATGATCGCGGTCCTGATCAACGGCCACGCGCCCTGGGGCAAGACCGGATACAAGGTGGTGGAGCACGCCGCGCGGGTGGCCGGGCAACTGCCCGATTGAACCCCTCGCCAGACGCGGCGCAGCCCCGCAGTCGAATCGGCATGATCACTGGCCGGCGACGCCCCTGACATCGTCCGCGTCGATGATGACAAGCCCCTCGCTGCCGACCGCCAGCGAACGCGCGGCAGCCAGCGCGACCAAGCGCGCGCTGGGCGGCTGGTAACTCTCCGGCATCAGCCCCTGCACCTGGCGCAGAAGGAACGCCGCCAGGCGCTTGCCGAAATTTCCATGGCGCACGAATTTGTCCGGTGCAGCCGGCCGCACCAGCGCCAGGGTTTGGAACCCCAGGGCGAAGAGTTCGTACTCGACCAGATTCATGAGGCTCTTGCGAAACGCGGCGGAGTGCGCGTAGACCGCCACCGGCGAAACCAGCGCCAGACGTGAAACACCCGCGCTGCGGGCGGCGCCGGCCGCCGCCATGACCTCCTCGATGGAAAGCGCCCGATAGGCCTCGTCCCTCCGGTAGTAGGAGTGTCGTTCGCCGATCACGAAGTAGGCATCCTGCACCCGCGGCCATGCCGCCTGGTGCAAGGCCAGTTCTTCCGGCACGTGGTGGGCGACCAGCTTGCGCGTGGTGCTCGGCAGCGGCAGGCGTGTGACGGCGACGACCTCGCCATACTGCGGGCCCCCGAGCAGTTGGTTGACCAG
>JBJXGS010000085.1:0-56977 GCA_046160545.1 Burkholderiales bacterium | reverse complement strand
CGCGCAATCGCCGACGACGCCAAAGCGCGCGTAGCGAAAGATCGGCGCGTCCGCATCGCTGTTGATCGCGACGATCGCGCGCGCCGCGGTGCATCCGGCCAGGTGGTGACTGGCACCCGATATGCCGACGGCGACGTACAGATCCGGGGCGACGGTCTTGCCGGTCAACCCGACCTGCAACGATGGCGCACACCAGCCCATGTCGCAGGCCACACGGCTTGCGCCGACGACACCGCCCAGGGTATTGGCAAGCTGCGCCAGGAGACCGAAACCCTCTGCCGAGCCGACGCCACGACCGCCGGAGACCACGACGCGCGCGTCCTCGAGACGCGCCCCCTCGCGGTCGTCGGTCCGCCGGGCCAGGACGCGCACGCGGCCCGCCGGCGCCGCGGCGACCGCTATCGATTCCAGCTGGCCGGGGGTGCGGGTCGGGTGCGCCTCGGCCGCGCCCGCGCGCAGGGTTGCGATCACCGGTCCCTGGGTGGCCCACAGGGATTCGCGCGCATTGCCACCATGGCAGGGCCGCGTGAAGATGAGCCGGCCATCCGCGCGCGCCGCTCCGCTACACCCGGTCATCGCCGCGCCACCCAGTCGAACGGCCAGGCGCGGTGCGAGATCGGCGCCGCTCGAGGTATGGCCGAAGAGGACCGCTGCGGGTTCAAGGTCCGTGGCGATCTGTGCCAGCGTCGCGCACCACGCATCGCTGTCGAAGGCGGCGCTTCCGGCAATGACATAGTGCCGGTCGGCGCCGTGCGCGCTCAAGGCCGCCGACCGCTCGGGTGAATCGGGGCAGAACGACACCGCCGCGACCATGGCGTCGTCGCCTGCCAGGGCGCGCGCCAGGGTCAGGCGTTCCAGCATGCGCCGGTCCGGCGCCCCCGCGAGGGCATCATCGACGACCAGGATGGCCGCGCTCATGCCAGGCCTGCGGCAATAAGCTGCCGGGCAAGCGCCGCGCCGCGCTCGGCGGGCGTGCCGCCGGCCATCATTTCGCAGACGCCCTCGCGCGTGTAGGCCACCAGGCGTTCACGCCGGCTGCGCGAGGCGGGGGCACCAGCCGAGCCGGCATCCAGACCCAGCTCGCCGGCAGACCAGGTCAAGACCGGTTTGCGCGCGGCCTTCATGGTCTCGCGCAGGCTTGGCGTGCGCGGCGCGCCCAGTTCGTTGCTGACGGTCACGACCGCCGGTAGCAGAAGGGCGCATTCCTCGCGGCCCTCCTCGACGACCCGCTCGATACGCAGCTCGCCCGCCTCCAGCGCGAGCGCGGCAGCGAAACTCACGATCGGCCACTCCAGCAGTTCAGCCAGGCTGCCGCCGGTCACACCGGCGTCGAGGTCGGCGCCCTGCCGTCCGGTGAGCACCAGGTCCACCCGGCCGATGTGGCGCAGCGCCGCGGCCAGCGCCGTGGCGGTGGCAAACCCATCGCCGCCGTCCAAGGCCGGGTCCGACAAGAGGATGCCGTCGTCGGCGCCCATCGCCAGGCCATGGCGCAGCACCGCCAGCGCCGCTGCGGGGCCCAGCGAAAGTACCGTGATGCGCGCTGCGGCCCCGGCGTCGCGCAGGCGCAGGGCAGCCTCGAGCGCCTGCTCGTCAAAGGGGCTCATGAGCCAGCGCACGCCAGTCATCGGCACGACCGTGCGCGCTACCTCGTCCAGCTTGAACTGCGCCCACGGCGCCTCGGGGTCGGGGATGTGCTTGACGCAGACGACGATGTGCACGAGGGGGGGCAGAGCTACTCGATGGTGACGTCGGTCGGCACGATGCCGTCAAAGAGCTTGCGCTGGAAATTCCACGGCACCTGCGGCTGCACGCGCCCGGCCTCGTCGGTCGCGCGCGCGATGATCCTGTACTGCCCGGGCGCATCGGCCCGCCACAGCCAGGACCAGCGCGCCCACAGCCACTTTTCGCGCGGCTCCTCCAGGTGCGCATCGACCCAGGTGGCGCCGTCGTCGACGCTCACCTCGACGCGCACGATCGCCCCCTGGCCGCTCCAGGCGCGCCCGCGCACCATGTGCTCGCCGCGCGGCAGGGGCGAGTCCTCGTCCAGCGGGTCGAGGATGATGCAGCGCACACCCATCGCGGTGATCGACTGCTTCGAAGTGTCGGTGGCCGACTCGGCAAGGATGAAGTAGTCGTGCTGGTAGAAAAGCGCAGGCATGTGGTCCATGACCTCGATCTCGTCGACCCACTTGATCCACCAGTTGCCCGACCAGCCGGGAACGATGAGCCGCACCGGCGCACCGTGGATGTGCAGCATGTATTCGCCGTTCTGCGCCCAGGCGAGCAGGGTATCCGGGTGCAGGGCCTTTTCCAGCGGCAGGGCCTTCTCGTAATTGACGATGCCGCGGTCCGGGATCTCGACCCGGGTGTGTCCGACCGAGCGATAGATCACCGCCGGATCGGGCCGCCCGCGATCAAAGCCGCGGATGCGCACATAGAGCGCCCCGGGCTTGACGCCGGCGCGCTCGAGCACGGCCGCAAGCGGCACCCCGGTGAATTCGCCGGCGCTCACCGCGCAGGTGGTGGTCGACTCGCCGCCGACCTCCGCGTCGGTCGGCACCGCTCCCGCCACGCGCGCGGCGGCGCGCTTTTGCATGTCCTGCTGATTGATGCGCGAGGGCTTGCGTCCGCGTCCGGCGACATAATCGAAAAAGCCCGCGTCGTTGCCGGCGCACTCGGTGACCGCGCGCACGGTGCGTCCGGGCAGGCGTCGCAGGTCGGCAAGCGTGAGGGTGAGCGACTGCCCGGTCAGTCCGCCGATGGTGAGCGACCAGTCGTCGGGATGCATCGGTTCCGGGCATTCGAGCTGGTTGACCACGTAATAGGCGTCGGTCGGGGTGATCAGACCCTCGAGCTCGGTGATCGGCGCGCGGCCATTGATGACGCGGCCCTGCGGGTCCTTGCCCGCCACCAGCGTGGCCCGCTTGCGGTCCGGCCAGCCGTAGACCCAGTCCCCTTCGATTTCGCGTTTGGCCATGTGGTGCTCCTGTGCTCTCTTGCGTGCAGCGCCGCGACCTAGGCGACCGTGCGCGGATCGACGCCGAACTCGTCGCCGATGATGTCGCAGATGCGATCAAACGCGATGCCCTTGCGGATGGGCTTGAGGCTTGGCAGCGCGATGATCGAGCTGCCCATGCCTTGCGGATGCGAGTACTTGGTGTCGCCGTAGTCGATCTTCAGGTCGGCCGCCGCGCGCACCGGTTCCTCGACGTCCAGGAACTTGTACTTGCTGCCGGTCAGCGAGGTGTTGGCCGACGAGCCCAGTACCGGCATGCCGCGCGCCCAGGACAGACGCGCGATCTCGTCGTGCAGCGTGCCGGCGTTGAGCAGCATGTCGATGGTGTCGCCGCGTGAGGAACGCTCGCGGGTGAGCGGCGACAAGCCGGCAAAGAACGGGTGGTCCATCTTGTAGGGCACCACCACCGAGAACGGCAGTCCATGCTTGATCGTCACCGCGTCGATGATGTCGATCGAGCGTTGGTCCAGTCGCGACAGGTTGACCAGCATGTCGCGGTTGCTGAACATGCCGCAGGCCTTCTCGAAGCTGCGCTTCTTGGCCGCGAAGATGCGCCCGATCGCCTCCTCGGCGTTGCCGACGATCGCATAGCCGACATCGACCGGGAACACCGCCACCCCGCCTTTGGCCACCGTGTCGATGAGCCGTGCCGCATCCCCGTGGATGTCCTGTGCCTTGCTTGTCATGTCCATGCTTTCCTTGTCTCTCAAATTGCCATCAGGTCGAGGATGGAATCGACGCGTTCCAGCTTGTCGAGCCGGCCGATCTCGGCCGCAAGTGCGGCGCGCGCGCCCTGCGGCAGGAGCCGGCGCAAGAGGCCGTGAAACTTGGCGTCGATGACCTCGTCCGGCGTTTCCTTCTCGATCTCGGCCTGCGACAGCACGCAGTGGCCAACCACGCTCTCGCCGGTCTCGAGCAGGGCTTCGATGCGGCAGTTGCGCAGCGCCGGAGTCTGGCTGGAGTATTCGGAATTGATCTCGACCTTCATCTTGCCGATGATTTCCAGGATATCCGCATCGAGAAAGCGGGCGTCCTCGAAAGTGTCGGCGGTGACTTCACCGTCGGCCAATGCGGCGGCGATCGAGAAGAGCATCGAATGGTCGGCGGTCTCGCGGGTCTGCGGCGCCCACAGCTCGGGATCGGCCACCGCGCCCAGGTGGGCCGACTTGTAGGTGTCGACCTTGAGGCTTTTCACCGCGCGGCCGGCCAGCTTGACGCGCAATTGCAGGGCGGTGTCGATCGGCAGCTGGCAGGAGTCGCGCACCGGATAGCGCTTGATGTTGGTCTGGTTCAAGCCCAGCGGCGGCGCCAGTTTGCCGGTAGGCAGGCTGAACTCCGCCGGCTTGCCCATGCCCTGCTTCCACAGGCCGAAGATGCCCTCGTAGGCGTTGTAGGGGCCGGTCATGCCTTCGCGCGCCAGGTGGGCGGCGAAGATGCCGTGGCGCGCGCCGTTGGGCCCGGCGCAACCCTTCCACATCGACAATTCGCCGGAGCGCGTCTGGTAGGTCGGCATGTGCGGCACCGCCGCCAGCGACAGGGCGTGGGCCAGCTGCTCGAAGTCAAGGCCCATGATGCGGCCGGCGCCGAGCGCCGCCGCCTGCGCGCCCACCAGCGGCTGGTCCCAGCCGGCGGCGTTGAAGGCCACCGTGTCGGTGAAGCGGCA
The DNA here is from genome assembly GCA_046160545.1 of Burkholderiales bacterium. Classification (GTDB taxonomy): domain Bacteria; phylum Pseudomonadota; class Gammaproteobacteria; order Burkholderiales; family JAEUOS01; genus JAEUOS01. Next base: position 52,298 of record JBJXGS010000085.1, on the reverse strand, counting down.
CTGGATCTCGTAGGAGATGAACGATGCCAGGATCACGTCGCGGCCGGACAGGCCCTCTGCCTCGGCCACGGCCAGGAGGCCCGGCAGGTTGTCGGAAGGATGCGAGGCGTCGAGGGTGCGGTAGGCATCGTTCAAGTCGAAATAGCGCACCATGCTGCCGTTGACCAGCGCGGCGATATCGGGTGTGGTCTTCTCGCGCGTGCCCCACAGGGTCGCGTGCCAGGGACTGGCCACGCGCGGCGCGGTCTTGCGCAGGATGCGCACCGGCGGCGCGGCATAGGCGGCCAGACCGACAGCCACCGAATCCATAAGGCGCGCCTTGGCGGCGTGCACGGTTGAGGCCGGCAGGTCCTCGAAGCGGTAGGCGAGCGCGAATTCGACCAGGCGGGTCGTGGTCGCGTCGATTCCGGTGATCTTGCGTTGAGACAAAGCGTGTTCTCCTTTTTTTAGTGCCCATAGCCCGCGGCGGCGAGTGCCTCGTGCACCCAGCGCGCGCGCGCGAAAAAATCAGCTTCCGTGCCGGCGTCACGTCGCGCCACCAGCTGCACACCCAGCGGCAGGCCGCGCGCGCCGCGCCCGGCCGGCAGGGTGATGCAGGGCACGCCGAGCATGGTCCAGAGCCGGTTGAAAGCGGCGTTGCCGGTGGAGGCCAGCCCGCGCGGGGCCTCGCCCGCGGCCGGCAGGGTCAGCAGCAGCTCGTCGTCGGCCACGAGCGTATCCATCACGCGCGCGCCTTCGGCCACCCGCGCGCGCGCGGAGGCGACCTTTGCATCGCTATACCCAAGGCCTTCGGTAATGAATGCCGATATGTCGGCGGAGAGTTGATCGCGTGCGTTCGCCCACTCGGGCGCGAATTCTTTTGCAACCTCGGCGGACATGATCACGCGATGCAAGGAATCGACCTCGGCAAAAAGCGGCGGCAGCGCGAACTCGCGCACCTGGGCGCCGGCGCTCCTGAGCACCTGTTGGGCCACGCGCAGCCGTTCAAGCGCCTGCGGCTCGGCCTCGCCCTCGCGATGCGAGCGCGCCAGCGCCAGGCGCGGCCGGCGCGCCACGACCGGGCCGACGGCGCCGGCATCACCGCCCAAGACCGCCGAGACGCGCGCGAGGTCATCGATGTCGCGCGCATGCAGGCCAATGGTGTCGAACGACGGCGCCAGGTGCTTGAGGCCGGCGGTCGGATAGCGGCCGAAGGCAGGCTTGTAGCCGATCACCCCGCAGAAGGCCGCGGGGCGGATGGTCGAACCGCCGGTCTGCGTAGCCAGCGCCACCGGCACCATGCCGGTGGCGACCGCGGCGGCCGAGCCGCTGGAGGAACCCCCGGGGGTGCATTCGAGGTCGTGCGGGTTGCGCGTGCGGCCCGGCACCGTGTAGGCAAACTCGGTGGTGACGGTCTTGCCGAGGATGATCGCGCCGGCGGCGCGCAGGCGTCGCACCACTTCGGCATCCCGCGCCGGCTGATGCCTGGCGTAGATCGGCGAGTTGTAGCCGGTGGGCATGTCGGCGGTGTCGATCACATCCTTGACACCGATCGCCATGCCGAAAAGCGCGCCGCTTCTCGGTGCCGCATCCAGCGCGCGCGCGCGCGCCAGGGCGCCTGCGCGGTCCAGGTATGCCCAGGCACCGATGTCGGCCTCGCGCGCGTCGATGCGCGTGAGGAGGGTGTGGATTGCTTTTTCGCAGCTCATGCCTGGCTCCCGGTTGCGGGGCCGGCCGCCGTCGGGTTTGCGGCGGGCGGATGCACCAGCGCAACCCCGATCAGGCTGTCGCGCGTCACCAGGGCGGCAAGCGCCGCCTCGTCCATGCCGTCGCTGCCCGGCGGGCGCAGCGGCAGCACCATGTAGCGCAGTTCCGCGGTGCTGTCGTGGACGCGCACCACCACATCGTCAGCGATGTCCGTGCCGAACTCGGCCAAGACCGCGCGCGGCTCGCGCACCACGCGGCTGCGGTAGGGGCGTGACTTGTACCAGGCCGGCGGCTGGCCGAGCAGAAAGCGCGGGTAGCAGGAACACAGGGTGCAGACGATCACGTTGTGCAGCGCCGCTGTGCTCTCGAGGACGCGGACTTGCCGCGGGCCGGTGTCGATGCCGAGCTCGGCGGCGGCGCTCTTCGGGTCCTCGAGCAGGCGGGCCTTGAAGGCCGCGTCGACCCAGGCGCGCGCCACCAGACGCGCACCGTTGCCCGGCGTCGGCGCATCGATCTCGGCGATGGCACGCGCCAGCTCCTCTTCGGTGAATACGCCGTGGGCCAGCAGCACGTCGCGCAGGCTGCGCCCGAGATTGCGGTGATACGGGAGCAGGTCGTCCCGGTCGGTCATGGGAGCGCTGCCGGCTGCACCGGCAGGAGCCAGTGTTCAAAGATCTCGATGTCGGTCTCATCGGCGTGGCGGCACCCCTCCGGCCACAGGTCGGCGTTGCGAAAGCGCACGCGATACAGGACTACCGGCGCATGGCCGGTGTGGCGATAGGCGAGATGCTCGGGGTTGGGATAGGGGCCCAGGCATTCGACGATCCGGCCGGGCCGGCCGCGACAGTAGTGTGGCGTGCGCACATGTCCCGGCGGATGTCCCGCGCGTACCCGCACCGCCTGGCCGAGATGCAGGCCTGCGCTCATGGGTGGCCGCCGGCGGCGTCCTCGCGCTCGATCTCCGCGAGTCGCCGTGCCAGGTCCTCGATGGAGACGATGTCGCGGTCAATCGCGATGCGCGCCAGCGATGCGGCCCAGCGTTCGAAATAGCCCAGGCGCTCGTACTCGCCGGCACCCAGATCCTCGATGCCGCGTCGCAGCTCGTCGGCCTGCACCCCCTTCTTGCGTGCCAGCAGGCGCCAGATTGCCTCGACTTCCTTTTCCCAGTGCTCGCGCGGGTGCTCGCTCCGGTCAATCGGACCGGCGGCGTCGCCGCCCATGTCGTGCGCGCGTTGCACGGTACTTACTCGGTGGTCAGGCCGAGCTTGCGGATCAGAGCCCCCCAGCGCTCGGCGGTGCTCCTGGTCAGCGCGTCGACCTCTTCGGGCGCGCTGGCGCCGACGCCGACACCCTGCGGCAACAATTTCTCGCGCAGGTCGGGGGCATCGAGGGCAGTGCGCACCTCGCGGTTCAGGCGTAGCACCACCTCACGCGGCACCCCGGCAGGGGCGACGAGCGCGATCCAGGCGCCGTTCTCGAAGCCTGTGAAGCCGGCCTCGGTGATGGTCGGCAAGTCCGGCGCCAGCGCGGAGCGCTGCGAGCCGACCACCGCCAGCGGACGGATGCGGCCGGCCTTGGACTGCGGCAAGGCCGAGGTAATGACGAGGAAGGACATCGTCACTTCGCCTGCGACCAGCGAGGTCAGGGCCGCCCCGGCGGTCTTGTACGGCACATGCACCATGTCTATGCCCTCCTGGCTCTTGAGCAGCTCGCCATAGAGGTGGGTCGGGCTGCCGTTGCCGGTCGAGGCGAAGTTGAGCTGGCCCGGCCGCGCCTTCGCGTAGGCGACCAGTTCCTTGAGCGAGCGCACCGGAACTGCAGGGTGCACCGATATGACCTGGACCACCGAGCCGACCAGCGAGATGCCGGTGAAGTCGCGCATGATGTCGAAGGAAATCTTGCGGTACAGCGCCGGATTGATGGCGTGATTCGAGGCGATCATCAGGACGGTGTAGCCATCCTTGGGCGCGCGTGCCGCGACCTCGGTGCCGACGATGCCGTTGGCGCCCGGGATGTTGTCGACGACGAACTGCTGCCCGAGGTTCTCGGTGAGCTTTTGCGCGACGGTGCGCGCGAAGATGTCGACCGTGCCGGCGACACCGTAGGGCACGATCATGCGCACCGTGCGGTTGGGGTAGGGCTGTTGCGCATGGGTTGTCGCGCCCGCCAGCGCCAGTGCCGCGGCAAGCGTGCTGAGGATGGCGCGCCGTGTGCGGCCCGCTGCGCTGCAGTTCGCCTTCATTTTGTTCCCCTCAGTTGCCGCGTGGCGTTTTCGTCGAGGGCGCCGCTGGCGGGATCGAGCGCTACCCGGAACACCTCGCGCGCGTGCCCGGCGCTGATCAGGCCGTCGGCGACATCGGCGGCGACCAGTGCAGAATCACGCTCGAGCGGGTCGCCGTAGCCGCCGCCATTGGGCCCGAAGATGCGGATCATATCGTCCTTGCGCATGCGCCGCCCGGACGACTTCGACGGCAGTACGGTTTCATCGGCGCGGCCCGGATTGAGGATGACCTGCGCGGCACGGCCGTCGTGGCCGCCGAAGATGCCGCGCGGCGCCTCCAGGGTGCGGTCGCCATTGCAGGAAAAGAAGCCGTCGGCCAGAAAGCGCACGTCGCGCACCGCGCTGATGCCGCCGCGGGTGCGGCCCGCACCGGGCGCCTCGGGGCGCAGTTCGTAGCGCTCGACGCGGAGCGGAAAGCGCATCTCGACCTCTTCGCAGGGCACGTTGCGGGTGTTGGCCATCAGGGTATCGACCGCGTCGAGCCCGTCCTTGGTCTGGCGTGCCCCGTAGGCGCCCTCGTTGACCTCGACGCACACCCAGTACTGGCGGCGCGCCGCGTTGAAACCGCTGTAGGAGACGCTCATGACGTGGGCGGAGTTGCCCGCGGTGACGCGCTCCGGCAGCACCGGCGCCAGGGCCCGGATCACGCAGTCGAGCACGCGCTGGATCTGCGCCATGCGCGCAAAGCAGGCGCGCGGAAAATTGGGATTGAAGATGCTGCCCTTGGGTGCCACCACCGTGACCGGGCGGAACATGCCGGAATTCTGCGGGATGAATTCCTCGCTCATCACCTCGTCGAGCATCAGGGTGCGCACGATGTAGTAGCAGGCCACCTGCAGCGAGCCCTCGAAGGGCACGTTGTAGCCGGTCTCGACCTCGTCGGCCGAGCCGGTCAGGTCGATCTCGATGGCGTCGCCGCGCTTTCGCACCGTGACGTTGACGAATAGCGGCTTGCCCCAGTTGCGGCCGTCGTCGTCCAGCCAGCTCTCGGCGTGGTACTCGCCGTCGGGAATCTTGGCGATTTCGGCGCGCAGGCGCTTCTCCGAATAGTCCATCCAGTAGTGCGCCGCGCCCATCACGGTGCCGACACCGTGCTTGCCGATGAGCCCGAGGAAGCGCGCCGCGCCGGTACGCACCGCGGCGATCATCGCCTCGATGTCGGCGGCGTTCATGTCCGGGGTGCGCACGCTGTCGCGCAGGATGGACCAGATCGATTCGTTCTTCACGCCGCGGTCGTAGAGCTTGATGCTGTCGTAGAGCGTGCCCTCGGCGTAGACGTCGATCAGGTCGACGTTGAGTCCCGGCGCGGCGGCGCCGGTGTCGATCAGGTGGGCTGTGGCCGCCGAGAAGCCGAGCAGGACGCCGTCGTGGAACACCGGCATGATCACCCCCATGTCGGGCGTATGCGAGGCGCCGAAATACGGGTGGTTGTGGATGATGATGTCGCCTTCGTGAAGGTCGCCATCGAGCTTGCGCAGAAAGCCGCGGATGTAGGCGGGCAGCGAGCCGATGTGCATCGGCGAGGACTCGCTCTCGCAGAATTCCTGGCCGACCGCGTCGTACAGGCCGCAGCCCAGGTCCTCGGATTCGCGGATGATGCTGGAGTTGGACATGCGGTACAGGACCTGCGCCATCTCGCGGGCGATCGCGTTGAAGGCGCCGCCGATTACGCGTAGCGTCACACGGTCGAGTTCGGCGTAGCTCCAGGCCTTGCCTGCCGGTGGCGAGGCTGCGGCAGGCGGGGTGGCGATGGCTTGCATGGGACTCTCCGAACGCATCTAGAGACGGATGACAAGGTTGCCGCAGTCGTCCACCAGCGCCGCGACCCCGGGCGGGATCACGGTGGTGGTGTCCATCTGCTGCACGACGGCCGGACCTACGATGCGGTTGCCGGCCAGCAGGGCCGCACGCTGGTAGACGCGCGTCTCGCAGGCCTGCGGCCGGCCGGCGGATTCGAATACCACCTGGCGCACGCCGACCAAGGCCGCCGGCGGCGGCGTTGCGTCGCCGCGCGCGATGCGACGCGGCGCAAGCGCCGGGATGCGGCCGACGCCGACCACGCGCAGGTTGACCAGCTCGACATCCTTGTCGGCGAAATGGCGGCCGTACTCGCGCTGGTGCACGGCATGGAAGGCCTGGCACAGGGCCGCGACGAATGCGTCGTCGGCCGCGCCCGCGGGGCACTCGGTACGCAGCTCGTAGCCCTGCCCGGCATAGCGGCAATCCGCATGCCGCAGCAGCTGCACCTGGTCGGGCGCGATGCCGTCGCGCTCCAGTTGCTCGCGCGCGCGGGCTTCCAGGCCGGCCAAGGCCTGCGCGATGCGCGGCAGGTCGGGACGCGCCAGGTTCAGTATCAGGGTGGTCGAGAAGTCGTAGGAGATGTTCGAGGTGAGGAGGCCAAGTGCCGAGGTCAGCCCAGGTGCCGGCGGCACCAGCACCACCGGGATCGCCAGCTCGCGCGCGATGTCGCAGCCGAACAGCGGCCCGGCGCCGCCGAAGGCGACCAATGCGAAGTCGCGCGGGTCGTAGCCCTTGCGCACGCTGTTGACCTCGATCGCCTGCACCATGCTGTGGGTCAGGATGCGGATCGCCGACAGTGCGGCCTCGGCCACGTCCATCGAGAGCGGCCGCGCCAGCCCACGCTCCACGGCCGCGTGCGCCAGGGCGGCATCGAGCGGCAGGCGCCCGCCCAGGAATCCGCCCGGGTCGAGGCGGCCCAGCACCAGCTGGCAGTCGGTGGCCGTCGGCTGGGTGCCCCCCTTGCCGTAACAGCAGGGGCCCGGATCGGCGCCGGCGCTCTTGGGGCCGACCTGGAACTGGCCGCCCGGATCGACATAGGCGATCGAGCCGCCGCCCGCGCCGATGGTGTCGACCTCGGCCATCGGCACCATGGCGTGGTAGTCGCCGATGCGGGTGTCGAGCAGGTGCTTGTAGCGCAGTTCGCCATCGGGCGCGACGCCGATGTCGGCCGAGGTGCCGCCGACATCCAGGCTGATGACACTTTGATACCCGGCACTCGCGCCGACCCAGATGCCGCCCAGGAGGCCGCCCACCGGGCCCGACATGAGGAGCGTCACCGCGCGGCGCCTGGCGCCGTCGAGCGTGGCACAGCCGCCGCTGGACTGCATGAGGTGCAGTCCGGCATTCATGCCGATTGCGCGCAGCGCGTCGTCGAAGTTGCCCAGGTAACGCGCGGTCTTCGGGCCGACGTAGGCGTTCAAGCAGGTGGTGGAAAAGCGCTCGTATTCACGGTACAGCGGAATCACCTCGTGCGACAGCGACAGGTGCACGCCGGGCGCCTCCTCGGCGACGATCTCGGCCGCACGTGCCTCGTGGGCTGGGTTCAGGAACGAGAACATGAAGCACACCGCGATCGATTCGACGCCCGCGGCCACCAGCTCGCGCGCGGCGCGGCGTACCGCCGCCTCGTCGAGCGGCACCAGCACCGCGCCATCCGGCCCGCAGACGCGTTCCGGGACGGTGAGCCGGTGGCGCCGCTTGACGAGCTCGTGCTTTTGCCACGGCAGGTCGAGCTGCAGGCTGAAGTTGTGCGGCCGCTTGTGGCGAGCGATGTGCAGGATGTCGCGAAAACCCTCGGTGGTGATGAGGCCGCATTTGGCGCCGTTGTGCTCGAGGATGATGTTGGTGGCGATCGTGGTGCCGTGCATGAAATAGTCGACCTGGGCGGGCGTCACGCCTGCCAGCCGGCACAGCTCTTCCAGGCCGCTGATCGCGCCCTGCGAGGGATCGCCGACGGTCGTGGGCACCTTGTGCACGCTGATTTCGCCGCGCTCCTCGTCGATCAGCACCAGGTCGGTGTGGGTACCGCCGACATCGACTCCTACACGTCGCATGCGTTGACTCTCCGGTGATTCATTGGTGCGGCGTGGTGCCGCGTGCGGGGACCCTCCGCGGGGGATGCGGGGCGCGGCATGTCTTAGTGGGCCGTGCCGTCGACATGCATGACGATCTTGCCCACCGTGACGCGGCTGGCCAGGAGCGCCTGCGCCCGACCGGCGTCGGCGAGCGGGAACTCGGCGGCGATCACGGGTGCGAGCCGGCCACGCGCCATCAGGTCGAACACCGCGGCAGTGGTCGCCTTCGGGTACGAATGGGTGGTGACGATGCGCAGCTGCTTGCGGAACAGCTTGACGATGTCGAGCCTCACCTGCTCGCCGGCGTGGGCGCCGCCGATGGCGATGCGCCCGCCCGGGGCCATCGCGTCGACGGTGGCGCGCAGCAGGTCGCCGCCGACGGTCTCGATGGCCAGGTCCGCACCACGTCCGCCGGTCAGGCGCTTCACCTCCGTGGCCAGGTCGGCGTCGCGATAGTTGATGACCGCGTCGATGCCGAGTTCCTCGAGGCGCCTGGCCTTGTCGGTAGAGCCGACGGCGCCAATCACGCGTGCACCGGCCTGACGGGCAACGGCTACGGCCGCAGTGCCGACACCGCCGGCGGCACCATTGACGAGCACAGTCTCGCCGGCCTGCACGGCTCCCTGCCGCACCGCCAGTTCCCAGGCGGTCGAGAAGATGGTGCGCCCCGCGGCCGCCGCTAGATACGAAAGGCCGTCCGGCAGGCGCACCAGGTTCTGCGGCGCGACGCGCAGGTAACCGGCATAGCTGCCCCAGCAGGTGATGCCGAGCTTGCCAAAGACGAGGCACAGGTTGTCCATGCCGCGCACGCAATAGCAGCGCGCGTCGCCGCAGCTGCCGGACGACAGCGAGGGTGCCGGCATGACCCGGTCGCCGACGGCGAAGCCGGTGACCGCGGCGCCCACCGCGGCGATCTCGCCAGCGCCCTCGCCGCCCATCACGTGCGGCAGCGGGAAGGCAAACCCCGAGCGCCCCTCGCGCACATCGATTTCCATGTGATTGACGCCGACGGCGTGCAGCCTGACCAGCACTTCGTCAGGACCGGGTTCGGGGGTAGCGACGCTCTCGTAGCGCAGGACTTCGGGCCCTCCGAACTCGCGAAGCACGATTGCCTTCATGGGTTGAAGGTTACAGAGAAACTCAAGTATCATCAAATCGCATTCTGAAGATTCCAACCAACCGCAACGCGATCCGGAGACGAGGCACATGAATTCGAAACGTCGATTGGCATTGACAACCATGGCCGGCGTGGCCGCCGGCTCGCTTCTCGGCGCGTCCGCCGCCAGGGCACAGACACCCAAACCGATCGGCTCGGTGCAAGTCGGCAGCAGCGTCGATGCGTCCTCCGCCTCGCTTCTGGTCGGCGTCAGGAAGGGCTTTTTCCAGAAGCACGGCGTCGACGCGACGCTGAAGATCTTCCCGTCGGCGCAGGAGGCGCTCGAGTCGGTGCTCACCGGCCAGGTCGACACCACGGCCAACGGTCCGTTCAACATCCCCCCGGTGGCCGCGCGCGGCGGCAAGATCCGCATCATCGCCGAGCTGGAGAGATCCGAGATGCAGTTCGGCGTGGCCGCCCGGGCCGGCATCAAGCAGCCGAGCGACCTGATCGGCAAGAAGGTCGGAACGCAATTCAACACCTCGCCCGACTACTACTATCGCCTCTATGCGCGCAAGTACGGCCTCGATGAATCGAAAATCACGCTGGTCAACGTCGCCTTCGCGCAGCTCGTGCCGGCCCTGGCCAAGGGCGACATCGACGCCTTTTTCGCCTTCGAGCCGCTGATGACGCGCGCCATCGACAACGTGCCCGGCACGACCGTGATCCACCGTTCCGGCCAGGACGCGGTCATGCCCCTCCTGGTCTACCTGGGCGCGTCCGAAAGGCTTTACACCAACCGGCCGCTGGCGGTGGCCTTTCTCAAGGGCATGGTCGAGGCGGGCGACTGGGCCAATGCGAACCGCGACGAGACCGCGTCCATGATCTCGGCCGAATTCAGGATCAAGCCCGAGGACGCGCGGCGCTTTGTCGGTTTCTTCGACTACTCGGTGCGCTGGAACCGCAATTCCATGGAAGAGCTCGAGCGCGTCAACCGCTTCATGACCGAGCGCAAGATCGTGCAGCAGGCGCCCGATCTTTCCGCGGTTGTCATCAGCGATTTCCTGAAGGAAGCCGTGCCCTCGCGCGTGACCCCGTAGCGATCGTGGCGGGCGACGCCTACGTCGTTTTCGACGGCATCGGCTTTTCCTACGCGCAGGGCGGTACCCCGGTCCTGGCCGGGGTCGACCTGACGCTCGAGCAGGGCGAATTTTTCCTGCTGCTGGGCCCAAGCGGCTGCGGCAAGACCACCGTCCTCAACCTGCTGGCGGGTTTCGAAAGCCCGACCGCAGGTTCGATCCGCATGGGCGGCCGGCCCGTGACCGGGCCGGGCATGGAGCGGCCTGTCATCTTCCAGGGCGACGATTCCCTGCTCGGCTGGCTGCCGGCGGTCGAGAATGTCGAGTTCGGCATGCGCGTTGCCGGCGTGCCCAAGGCCCAGCGCCGCGCGCGCGCGGAGCGTGCGCTGCAAATGGTCGGACTGGCCGGGCAGGGCCACAAGCTGCCGCACCAGCTCTCCGGCGGAATGAAACAGCGCATCCAGATCGCGCGCGCCTTAGTCGGTGAATCGGCCGCGCTCCTGATGGATGAGCCCTTCGCCGCGCTCGACGCGCAGACCCGCAGCACCCTGCAGGACGAACTCTCGCGCCTGTGGAGTGAGACCCGGCGCACGGTGTTGTTCATCACCCACGACATCTCGGAGGCGATCATCCTTGGCGACCGCATCGGCATCATGCATGCCGGACCGGGCTCGAAGATCAAGGAGATCATCGTCAATGACCTGCCGCGGCCGCGGCGACGCGGGGATCCGGCCTTCGGTGCGCTGTACGACCGCATCGAGAATGTCGTGGCCGAGGAGGTAAGGCGAACCATGCAGCGCGAAGCGGTCGATGGCGCCTAGCGGGCCGGCTGCGGGTGCCGCGTCGCAGCGGTCGCGGCGAATCGACGCCTCGAGCGCGGGCGGCCGTTTCCTGCTGTCGGCCACGTCGGTGGTCATCGGGCTCGCGATCTGGCAGATACTGAGTTCGACGCTGTTCCAGTCGATCGTCTTTCCGACGGTCGACGCCACCCTTAAGGCGCTGGTCAAGCAGTTCGCTGCCGACGAACTGCGCGGGCACATCGGCGTGACGCTCTACCGCGTGCTGACCGGATTCGCGATCGGCAGTCTGGTCGGCGCGCTGCTTGGCCTCTTCATGGGCTCGTTCGCGACCGTGCGCCGGTTCTTCGAGCCGTACACCAATTTCTTCCGCTTCATCACGCCGATCGCATGGATCACGCCGGCGGTGATCTGGTTCGGCGTCGGCGAGGGCTCGAAACTCTTCCTGATCATCTATGCGACGCTGTTCATCGTCCTCATCAACACCATGGCCGGGGTGACCCACATCCATCGCGACCGGCTGCGCATGGCCAGCGCCTTCGGTGCGCGGCGCTGGCAGGTGTTTCTCTACGTGACCCTGCCGGCCTCGGTGGGCTTCATCTTAACCGGCATGCGGATGGCGCTGGGCAACTCGTTCATGACCGTGATCAGCGCGGAGATCCTGTCGGCCAACACCGGCCTGGGCTACCTGATCTACAGTTCGCGCGTCTTCTTCCGTGCCGACGTGATGTTCGCGGCGATCCTGCTCCTGGGGGTGATGGGCTTCGCGGCCGATCGCCTGTTCGCCTTCCTCCAGTACTGCCTCCTGTGGCGCTACCAGCCAGGCCGCTAGGGCCGGGGCCGACGCAACCGTGAGCAACCCGGATTCCGCCATTGCCGCAAGCGCGCGCCGCGAGTCGCTGCACGCGCTCGCTGTGTACGCGCTTTCGATCACGCTGGTGGTGGCGGCCTGGGAGTGGGCGGCACGCGCGTTTGGCTTCCTGGCCCTGTTTCCGCCGCCCAGCGTGACCTTCGCGCGCTTGGCCGAACTCGTTGGCAACGGTTCGATCGGCGTCGCCTCGCTCTACAGCCTGGCACGCATCCTCGCCGGCTTCCTGGCCGGCAGCGCGCTGGGCGTCCTGCTCGGGCTGCTGGCCGGCACCTCGGTGGCGTTTCGCGCGGTCGCCGACCCGTACATACACTTCCTGCGCTTCATCCCGCCGCTGGCGTGGTTCGCGCCGATGCTGCTCTGGTTCGGCACCGGGGAGACCACGCGCATCCTCTTGATCGTCTACACCACCGTGTTCGTGGTCGCGATCAACACCATGGCAGGGGTGATGGCGGTGCCGCCCAACAAGGCACGCATGGCGCGCTCCTTCGGCGCCGGCAACACGCAGGTGTTCTTCCTCGTGACCATGCCGGCCAGCATGCCCTATGTGTTCACCGGCATGCGCCTGGCGATGGGAAATTCGTTCGCCACGGTGGTGGCGGCCGAGATGCTGGCGGCCAACAACGGGCTGGGCTACCTGATTGCCAGTTCGCAACTCTGGCTGGAGATCACGACTATCTTTTCGGCGGTGATCGTGCTGGGCCTCCTGGGCTTTGCCGCCGACCGCCTGTTCCAGTGGCTGATCGTGCGCTTCGGCGGGCGCTACGCAGGCCCTGCGGGCGGCGCGGCCTAGCCGACGATCATCACTTCAGGGTCGAGAGGCCGCCGTCGACCAGAAGTCCGGTGCCGGTGATGTAGCTGGCCTCGTCGCTGGCCAAAAACAGGATCGGGCGTGCCACCTCTTCGGGCGCGGCATAGCGCTTCAGGGGGACATGGTCGACGCCGGCGCGACCGTCGCCGGCCAGCGGCGCGGGTCGTCCCGGCGGACGCAGCATCGGCGTATCGATGGGCCCGGGCAGCACCGCGTTGCAGCGGATGTTCAAGCCCTGCTCGGCGCAATGACGCGCCACGGTACGCGTGTATTGCAGCACCGCCGCCTTGCTGGCCGCGTAGCAGGCGCGCACCGGCCAGCCCTTTTGCGCCGCGATCGACGACACGTTGACGATGGCGCCGCCGCCGTTCTCGCGCATGGCCGCTATCGCCGCGCGGCAGCCGAGCAGGAGCGATTCGCTGTTGGTCTCCTGGATCCAGCGCCAGGTTTTCAGTTCGACCACGTCGGGTTCCTGCGGCGGCGTGTTCTCGGCCAGGAGGCCGTTGATGCCCGCGATGTTGGCGAGGATGTCCAGCCGGGAGAAGCGCTCGCGGGCCATGGCGACGACTTCGACCCAGCGCGCTTCGTCGCGCACATCCTGCTGGACGAACAGCGCCCCATGGCCGATGTCAGCTGCCCATTGATCGGGGTCGATCTTCGTCACATCGCTGCCGATGACGCGCGCGCCTTCGGCGGCGAAGAGCCGGGCCGTCGCGCGCCCGATACCGGAGGCCGCGCCGGTGACAATGGCCGTCTTGCCCGCCAGGCGCGCGCTCATGTGGCTGACAGTCCGCCGTCGACGCACAGTTCGGCGCCGGTGATGTAGCTGGCGTCGTCGCTGGCCAGGAAAAGCGCCGCCCACGCCACTTCTTCGGCCTCGCCCAGGCGCCGCATCGGCACATGGGCCGCCGGCGCCGCCGCAGCCTGCGCGGCGGTGAGGGCGCGGTAGGTCGGTGTGCGGATGTCGCCCGGCAGGAGTGCGTTGCAGCGTACCGAGCTGCCCGCACAGTGGAGCGCCAGAGACCTGGTATAGGAAGCGACCGCGGCCTTGCTCGCCGCGTAGGCCGGATCGCCCGGCACGCCCAGGGTCGCGGCCAGCGCCGAGAGGTTGACGATCGCCGCGTGCGGCGAGCGGCGCAGCGCCGGCAGGGCGTGCTGGCAGCCCAGCACGGTACCCTCGACGTTGACGGCCTGCGTATGGCGCCAGTGCTCGAGGCCGACTTCAGCGGCATCGTGACCGTCGACGCCGACCGGGTTCAATCCCGCGCAGTTGATGAGGATATCGAGCTTGCCGAAGCGCGCCAGAGCGGCATCGACGGCGCGTTGCCAGTCGGCGGCGACCCGCACGTCGAGCAGCATGGGCGCCACGCGCCCGTCCTGCCAGTCGATCGGCGCGATGTCACCGGCGATTACGCATGCGCCTTCCTTGAGGAAAAGGCGTGCAGTGGCCGCGCCGATGCCGGAGGCTGCTCCGCTGACAAGCGCGACTCGGTTGCGCAGGCGATCCACGTGGGCCCATCCATTCGAATCTGGTGCGGCAGGCTGCCACGTCAAGGCGTGCAGCGCGACGCACAACTATACTTGGCCGGCTTCAACGCGTGCCGGCACTGCCGCACGTCTCCTCAATTCCGCCTGGAAGCCCCGACATGAGCACCCTCGAAGACCGCATGGTCGACTACGCACTCGAGCTGCGCTACGACGAACTGCCCGAGACCGCGATCCACCACATCAAGCGGCGCGTCATCGACACCCTGGGCGGCGCGCTTGCCGCCTACACCGCGCCGCCGGTGCGCATCGCGCGCAAGGTGGCGTTGCCGATCGCGGGCACAGGCGGGGCGCGCATCTGGGGCAGTCTTGTGCGCACCTCTCCGGACATGGCGGCCTTTGTCAACGGCAGCGCGCTGCGCTACCTCGACATCAACGACACCCATCGCACCATCGATGGCAGTCACCCGTCGGACAACCTGGGTGGCGTGCTCGCGGTGGCCGAGATGCAGGGCGCCAGCGGCCGTGACCTGCTGCTGGCGCTGGTCATCTCCTACGAACTGCAGTGCCGCTTTGTCGACAGCGTGCCGTTCAACGAAGCCGGCTGGGACCAGCCGGTGCCCGGCGTGATGGCCTGCGCGCTGGCCTGTGGCCGCCTGCTCGGCTTGACGCGCAAGCAGATGCACGAGGCGCTTGCGCTGGCGATCATTCCCAACCTGTCGACCTACCAGAGCCGCGCCGGCGAGCTGTCGATGTGGAAGGGCTGCGCCGCCGCCAACGGCGCGCGCCAGGGCGTATTCGCGGCGCAGCTTGCCGCCGAAGGCATGACCGGGCCTTCGGAGCCTTTCGACGGCGTGTTCGGCCTGTGGAAGCAGACCATGGGCAAGCCCTACGACATCAAGCCCTTTGCGCGCGGCAGGGATGCCCTCTACGCGGTCGAACAGAGCAACATCAAGAAGTACCCGGTGCGCGACTCCTGCCAGCTGGCCGTCGACACTGCGCGGGCGTTGCGCGAGAAGCTCGCCGGTCGCGCGATCAGCGCACTCCGGATCGAGACCTACCGTTCGGCCTACAAGGGCGCGGTCGAGGACCCCGAGCTGTGGGCGCCGCGCACCCGCGAGACCGCGGACCACTCGATGCTGGTGGCGATCGCCGTCACCCTGCTGGACGGCTCGGTGACGCCGGACACCTTCAACAGCGAGCGCTTCAAGCATCCCGAGGTGCTCGACCTCATCCAGCGCACCAAGGTGGACGTGGTCGACGACTTCACCCGGCAGGCGCCGGGCGTGCGCAACTGCCGCGTCACCGCGACCCTGGCGGACGGGTCCGCCGAAACCGGCCATGTGTTCTGGACCACCGCCGACATCCAGCGCGGCCTCACCGACGCGGAGATCGAGCAGAAGTTCGAGAGCCTGAACCGCGACATCCTGCCGGCCTGGGAGCGGCGCGCCTTGCTTGATTGCCTGTGGCGCATCGACAGCGTCGACGACGTGGGCAGCGTGGTCGACCTGCTGCGCGTCTGATCCCGCGTTGTGAGCGCGCTCCACGAGCTGGGCATCGCCGCGGGCGCGGCTCTTCTGGCTGCGCGCAAGCTATCGGCCGTCGAGTGGACCGAGGCGCTGCTGGCGCGCATTGCCGCCCTCGATACGCAGCTTCACGCATTCATCACCGTCGATAGCGAGGGCGCCTGCGCCGCCGCGCGACGTGCCCAGGCGGAGCGTGACCGCGGCATCGATCGCGGTCCGCTGCACGGCGTGCCGTACGCGCTCAAGGATCTGTTCGACAGTGCCGGCCTGCCGACGACCGCGCATTCGCGTATCGCGATGGAGCGCGTGCCGCACAAGGACGCGACGGTGACTGCCAGGCTGGCGGCTGCCGGCGCGGTGCTGGTCGGCAAGCTCGCCCTGCATGAATTCGCCCACGGCGGCCCGTCACTGGAGTTGCCGTGGCCGGTGGCGCGCAATCCCTGGGACCCGGAGCGTTTTGCCGGCAGTTCGAGCAGCGGCTCCGGCGTGGCGGTGGCGGCAGGCCTGGTGCCGGCGTCGATAGGCACCGACACCGGCGGCTCGATCCGCATTCCGGCGGGCCTGTGCGGCATCGCCGGGCTCAAGCCCACCTACGGGCTGGTGAGTCGCGCCGGGGTCATTCCCTGTTCTTGGAGCCTCGACCATTGCGGGCCGATGGCCTGGAGCGCCGAAGACTGCGCGATTCTCTTGCAGGCGATCTCCGGTGCCGATGCGCGAGACCCGGCCTCAAGTTCGGTGGCGATACCGGACTATCGCGCTGCGCTGCGCACCGACCTGCGCGGTCTGCGCATCGGTGTGGTGCGCCACTTCTGGGAGCGCGATCTGGCCGCATCCGACGAGGTAGCGGCCGCGATGGAGGCGGCGCTGGCGGTATTGCGCCAACTCGGCGCCGTGCTCGAGGAGGTGCAGCTGCGGCCCCTTCAGGAGTACGCCGACGTGCGCGTGATGGTGCAGGAACCGGAGGTGTTCGCGATGCACCAGCGCGACCTGGCGGCGCGGCCCGGTACGTACGGGCAGGACTTCCTCGGCCGCGTGCTGGCCGCCTGCGTACTTTCTGCCACCGACTACGTGCAGGCGAATCGCGAGCGCCGCGTAATGACCGACGAAATGCTGGCCGTGCTCGCGCGCAATGACGCGCTCGTCACCGTCGGCGCCGGACCGGCCGCCCGCTTCGACAGCGAGCGCACCTTCGGCTTCATCCACGGCATGTGGGGCAAGCCCAACGCCACCTCGGCATTCAATGTCACCGGGCTTCCGGCGCTGTCGGTGTGCAACGGCTACAGCCGCGCCGGCATGCCCCTGTCGATGCAGATCGCAGCGCGTCCCTTCGACGATGCGACCGCGCTCGCCATCGGCCACGCCTACGAGCGGGCGACCAGTGGACAGCGACGTCGGCCGAGTCTCGATCCCGGCCGCGCCGTGGCGCCGATCCGCCTTGCGCCGCAAGCGCCCGCTCCGCATTCAAGCGATGGCGAGCGCGACTTCATCGACCGCTGCGCGGCACGCGCGGGTCTGCGCCTGGACGATAGCCAGCGCGCGCTGCTCCACGCCGCCGCGCCGCATGCCCTGGCCATGGCGGCGCGCATTCGCCGCGATCGCGGCTGGGAATGCGAGCCGGCTTCCATCTTCTCCCTCGAGCGCGGCGCGACCGCCGGCCGCTGACGCCATATCACTGGAGGCACCATGAGAATCGTCCCAACCCTGCTGCTTTGCCTGACAGCCAGCCTGGTCGCGCCAGTCGCGCAGGCGCAGGCCTATCCGTCCAAGCCGATCCGCATGATCGTCCCCTTCGCCCCCGGCGGAGGTACCGACATCCTGGCGCGCATCATCGGCCAGGGTCTTGCCGAGGCCTGGGGCGTGGCCGTCAATGTCGAGAACCGCGCCGGTGCCAGCGGCAACCTGGGCACCGAGCTGGTGGCGCGCAGCGCACCCGATGGGCACACCCTGGTGATGGCGATCAACACCCACGCCGTCAATGCCACGCTGTACAGCAAACTGCCCTTTGACCCGGTCAAGGACTTCATTCCGGTGATCCTGGCCGCTACCACGGCGAACATCCTGGTCGTGCATCCGTCGGTGCCGGCCAACACCGTGCAGGAGCTGATCGCGCTGGCCAAGTCACAGCCCGGCAAGTTCAACTACGCATCCGGCGGCAGCGGCACGACCAGCCACCTGGCCGCGGAACTGTTCAAGACCATGGCCGGGGTCGACATGGTGCACGTTCCGTACAAGGGCGGCGGGGCCGCCTACACCGACCTGATCGCGGGGCAGGTGCAGTTGTTCTTCGTCGGCATTCCGGGAACCTTGCAATACATAAAAACCGGGCGCCTGCGCCCATTGGGGGTCACCACGCCGCGCCGCTCGCCGGCGGCGCCGGACGTACCGACCATCGCCGAAGCCGGACTGCCCGGCTTCTCGGCGACCACCTGGTGGGGCATCCTCGCGCCCGCCGGCACGCCGCGGCCGATTGTTGATCGCGTCGACCAGGAGGTTGCGCGCATCCTCAAGCTACCCGACGTGCGCGCCAAGTTCGACGCCCAGGGTTTCGAGCCGGTATCGAGTACCCCGGAGAGCTTCGCTGCATTCATGAAGAGCGAGATCGAACTGTGGGGCCGCGCGGTCAGGGCGTCGGGGGCACGGGCGGAATAGCGCGTCCACCAGCCTTTGGCTTGACCTAGAATCATCCGCATGCCGCCATCCTCGATCGACAGCGTCAACCACGTCGGCATCGCCGTACGCGACCTTGCCGAGGCCACACGCATCTACGAGGCGATGGGCTTCCAGCTCACGCCTTACTCGCCCCACTCGGGCGCCTTCAAGGCCGGCGAACCGGTGCGCCCGCTGGACTCGGGCAACCGCTGCATGATGTTCGGCAGCACCTACCTGGAGATCCTGGCCAGCGAGAAGGCCGACAAGCCGGCCGCGCGCATCGAGGCGTTCCTCGCGCGCCACCAGGGCGCGCACATCATCTGCTTCAATGCCGCCTCGCTCGCGGGCATCGACGAGCGCTTTGCGCGCGTGGGGCTCAAGACCTCTGGCGTCATCCCCCTGCAGCGCGAGATCGACACGCCCGATGGCGTGCGCACCGCGAAATTCGAGCGCGTGCAGTTCGCGCCCGAGGATTCGCCCGAAGGCTATGTGCAGGTGGCGCGCCACCTGACCCCGCAGTACATCTACCAGCCGCGCTACACCGCGCACCCGAACGGCTGCGAAGGTTTGGTCGACACCATCGTCGTGGCCGACGACCTCGCGCACTTCGTGCAGAAGTACGCGCACTACCTGGATGCGCAGGCGGTGCTGGACGACGGCGCCTGGCGCTTTGACTTCCCGCTGATCGGCAGGCTGACGCTGATCGCCGCACGCGATGCGCGGCGGCGCCTGCCCGGCACGCTGATGCCATCCATTCCCTGCGTGGCCGCGGTGTCCTTCCGCGTCCCCGACCTCGCGGCCCAGCGCGCGCGCCTCATCGCCGCCGGGTTCACGGTGCGCGAGGCCGGCACCCGCCTGCTGGTCCCGGCCGAGGAGGCTGCCGGTCTCATCGTGCTGTTCGAGTCGTGAACGCGCTGCCGGCACTGCCGGAGCTGCAGCTCATCGCGGTCGATGCAGCCGCCTCGGGCATGGAGGGCGCGCGCATGAGCTACATGGAGGCAGGCGCTTCCATGGCGGGCGCACCGATCGTTCTCCTGCACGGCATCGGTTCCAACTGCACCGGCTGGCGCTTTCTCTACGAGGCGCTTGGCCGCGAGACGCGCGTGATCGGCTGGAACGCGCCGGGCTATTACCTCTCGGACAACTTCGCGGCGGAAGCGCCGACCCATTGGCAGTACGCCGACGCGCTGGCTGCGCTCATGGATGCGCTCGGGATCGAACGTGCGCACGTGGTCGGAAGCTCGTTCGGGTCGATGGTGGGCATGTCGTTCGCGGCGCGCCATCCGGATCGTGTCGTGCGCCTGGCCCTGCTGGGCGGCTCGCGCGGGCAGAAGTGGCTGCCTGCCGAAGAGCGCACCCGCCGCCTGGCGATGCGCGACGCCGCGGCAGCCGAGGGCGCGGTGGCGATGAGCGAAAAGCGCTGGCGCGTGCTGCTCGGGCCCGCGCCCTCGGAGACCGTGGTTTCTCTGACGCGTGCGCTCCTCATGGGCACCCATCCGCGTGGCTACCGCCAGGCGGCGCGCACCAGCGATGCGGTGGATGTGTGCGAGTTCGCCGATCGCATCGCGGCGCCGACGCTCTTTGTCGTCGGCGACGCCGACCAGGTCAATCCGCCCGAGGTCACGCGGGCGCTTGCCGAGCGCGTTGCCGGCAGTGTCGTGGAAATCCTGCCCGGCGTCGGGCACCTGCCCAAGTTCGAGGCGCCGGAGCGCACCATCGCGTTGCTGCGCCGCCATTTCGCTCAGTGAAGGAGCCACGCATGCGTCTGTCCCACCTGTTGTCTGTGCTTCTGCTGCTGGCCGCCGCCTGCGTCGGCGCCCAGGACTTCCCCCAGCGCTCGGTGCGTATCGTCGTCCCGTATCCGCCCGGCGGCGGGGTCGACGGACTGGCCCGGCCCCTGGCCGAACGCCTGGGGCGTGCCTGGAACCAGCCGGTCGTCGTCGACAACCGTGCCGGTGCGGCAACCATGATCGGCGGCGACGCGGTCGCCAAGTCGGCGCCCGACGGACACACGCTGCTCTTGACGACCGACTCGTCGATCACCAGCAACCCGCACCTGTACGCCAAGATGCCCTTTGACCCGATGCGCGACTTAAGCCCGGTCACGCAGTTGATCGACCTGCACCAGATGGTGGTGGCCCACATGTCGGTCCCGGCCAATACGCTGGCCGAACTGGTGGCGCTGGCGCGCGCGCGGGCCGGCACGCTCAACTATGGCTCCTACGGCAGCGGCAGCCAGCCGCACCTGCTTTTCGAGGCGCTCAAGGCGCAGACCGGCATCACCATCGCGCACATCCCCTACAAGGGCATCGCACCGGCGCTGACGGCTGCGATTGCCGGCGAAGTGCAGCTCACCTTGGGCGGTGCGGCGACCACGCGAGCGCATTTCCAGAGCGGACGCCTGAAACCCCTGGCGATCGCGCGCGACCAGCGCCTCGCGCTCTACCCGGATGTGCCGACCTTGCGCGAGGCAGGCTTTCCCGACATCGATCCCAAACCCTGGTTTGGTGTGTTCGCCCCGGCGGCGACGCCGCGCGCGACCATCGAGCGCATTCGCCGAGACATCGCCGCGATCCTGAACGAGGCCGAGTTCCGCGAGCGCGAAATCACCGGCAAGGGCTATACCGGCGTCGGCAACACGCCCGAGGAGTTCGCCGCCTTCATCCGCGCCGACTTCGAGCACAAGGGGCGCTTGATCCGCGTCTCCGGCGCCAAGGCCGAATAAACTCCGCCCTCTTGCCATCGCCTGCCAGAAAGTCTCCATGCGCCCGATCCGCTGCCTTGCCACCCTCGTCGCCCTGGCTGCAGCTTTCGCTGCCACCGGTACGCACGCACAGCCCTTCCCCAACAAGCCCGTCAAGGTGGTGGTGCCCTTTGCCCCAGGCAGCGCGACCGACCAGACCGGGCGAGCGTTCGCGGCCAAGATGTCCGAGCACCTGGGCCAGCCCTTCGTGGTCGAGAACCGCGCTGGCGCCAACGGCATGATCGGCGCGGACGCGGTGGCCAAGGCGCCGGCGGATGGCTACACCATCCTCTTCGGCACCAACAGCACCAACGCGGCCCTGAAGAGCCTGATGAAGAAACTGCCCTATGACCAGGACACGGCCTTCGCGCCGATCGGCTTCATGTCGTCGGTCCCGCTCGTGGTCGCGGTCAACAACGAGTTTGCCGCCAGGACCCTGCCGGAACTCATCGCCGCGGCGAAGGCCAAGCCGGGCGGCGTCGCGTACGCCACCGCGAGCACCTCGCAGCGCGTCTCCACCGAGATGTTGGCCAGCATGGCCGGCGTCAAGCTCCTGGCCGTGCCCTACAAGAGCTCGCCCAACGCGATCACCGACCTGATCGGCGGGCAGGTGAACATGTTCACCGCCGACTTCGCTGTCATGCTGCCGCAGGTGCAGGCCGGCAAGATCCGTGCGCTTGCGGTGACCTCGGCCAGGCGCTCGGCGCTGTTGCCGCAGATCCCGGCGGTGGCCGAGTTTGCGGGACTCAAGGACTACGAGCTCATCGCCTGGTTCGCCGCCTATGCGCCTGCGGGCACCCCGCGCGAGGCGATCCTGCGCTTGAACGAGGCGGTCAACTTCGCCGCGCGTTCCAGGGAGGTGACCGATCGCTTTGCCTCGATCGGTGGCGAGTTCCAGCCCGGCACGCCCGAGGCACTGGCTGAGCGCACCCGTATCGAGACCCTCAAGTGGGCCAAGGCCATCAAGGACGCGGGAATCGAGCCGGAATAGGCGCGCCGGCGGAAACGCAAAACGGCCGCGTGTTGCGGCCGTTTTTGCTTCGGGAAAGACCCTCCCCGACCTGCTATATCGGGTCCCAGGTGAAGACGTCCTGCGAGCGGTCGAGCTTGTAGAAGTGTGCCTGCAGGGCCGGCATGCCGTGCTCGGCGATGGTCTCCGGGGTCCAGCCCTCGTTGCGATGCACGGTACGCAGCGGCCGGCTTTGCGAAAAGATCATGATCTCGTTGGCACGTACGCCGAAGATCTGGCCGCTCACGTCCCGGGCAGCGTCGCTGGCCAGGTAGACCGCCAGCGGTGCGATCTTGGCGGTTTCCATGCGCTTCAACTTTTCGACGCGCGCCTTCTGCTCCTCGGTCTCGACCGGGATGGAGCCGATCATGCGACTCCACGCGAAAGGCGAGATGCAGTTGGAACGCACCTTGAACTTGGCCATGTCCATGGCGATCGACTTGGAGAGCGCGGCGATGCCCAGCTTGGCGGCGGCGTAGTTGGCCTGGCCCAGGTTGCCGATGAGGCCCGAGGTCGAGGTCATGTGGATGTAGCTGCCGGAGTTCTCGCTCTTGAAGTAGGGCGCCGCGGCGCGCGCGACGTAGAACGAGCCGTTCAAGTGCACGTCGATGACGGCCTTCCATTCCTCGATGCTCATGTTGAAGAAAAAGCGGTCGCGCAGGATGCCCGCGTTGTTGACCACGCAGTCGATGCGCCCGAAGCTGTCGATCGCGGTCTGGACGATGCGGTTGGCCGCGTCCCAGTCGGCCACGCTGTCGGTGTTGGCCACCGCCATGCCGCCGGCGGCCTTGATCTCGTCGACCACCTTCTGCGCCGGGCCGGCATCCTTGCCCTCGCCTGACACGGATGCGCCGATGTCGTTGACCACCACCTTGGCACCCGCGCGACCGAACGCCAGCGCGAAGTCACGGCCGATGCCGCCGCCTGCGCCGGTGACGATGACGACCTTGTCCTTGACCATGGTTGCTCCTTTTGTTTTGGGGAGCCGGATTCTATTCCGGCTGCAGCCGCGCGCGGAGCAAAAAAAAGCCGCGGTCGAAACCGCAGCTTTGAAAGTCCTTCTCCAGAGGAGGAAAGAGAAGGGGAGGAGACGGTTCCCAGTGTATGCCTGGGGGCATGACAAGTCTGTGAACTGCATCAAACAACGGCGCAAAAGAATGTTTCTTTAGAGCCCTGCGTCGATGCACGCGTTTGCGTGAGAATTCGCACAGGTTTGGACTGAAAGCACGCCGTGGCCTTGTCTGGAGCAACACGTCTTTATGTCATCGTCGGTCACCCGATCGCGCAGGCCCGCTCGCCATCCGGCATCAGCGCCGGATTTGCCGCGCGCGGCCACGATGCGGTGCTGGTCCCAAGCGATGTCGAACCGGGCGACCTTGATGCCTGGTTCGACGGCATGTCACGCATCCGCAACCTGGACGGTATCGTCGTGACGGTGCCGCACAAGCTGGCGATGTTCCCGCGCTGTTCCAGCGTTTCGCCGCGGGCGGGTTTTCTGGGCGCGGTCAATATGTTGAGGCGCAATGCGGACGGTACCTGGCATGGCGACATGTCCGATGGCCTGTCGATGCTGTCGGCACTGCGTGCCAGGGGCGGGGATCCTGACGGCAAGGCGGCACTTCTGGTCGGCGCGGGCGGCGCGGGATCGGCGATTGCGCATGCCTTGGTCGAGGCGGGATTGGCGCGTCTGGGCGTATTCGACAGCGACGCAGCGCGCCAGGCCACCCTGTGTCGGCGGCTTTCCAGCCTGGGCCGCGCGACGGTCACCGCAGCAGAGCCGCAGGCGCGCGGCTACGACCTGGTCATCAACGCCACCCCGCTAGGCATGCGCGCCGACGACCCGAGCCCGCTGCCGGTCGACGGGTTGCAATCTTCCATGCTGGTGGGCGATGTCGTGACCCTGCCCGCGGTGCCACCTTTCATTGCAGCCGCACGGGCGCGCGGCTGTACGACCGTGACCGGCAGCGAGATGTTCGATTGTGTGCGCGATCTCGTGGTCGACTTCATGCTGGGTGGTGCACGCATCGACGCGCACTAGAACAACCTGCAACCCCGCATGGTGTCTTCGCGGGGCGGCCCCCAGCGCGCTGGGGGCCATGGCTCGGTGAAAGCCTCAGCCCGCGCCCAGGCCCTGCGCTTCGAGTTGCGTCACCTCGGCGGCGGAAAACCCCCAGTCGGCCAGCGCAGCCTTGCCGCCGACACCGCGCTCCGGCGGCTCGCTCGGGTTGCCGGCCGGGGTGCGCGAAAAACGCGGCGCCGGCGCCGGCTGCTTGACGCGTCCCACCTGGGTGAAGGTGGCGCGGCGCAGGTTGTGCGGGTGCGCCTGCGCTTCGGTGAATGACAGCACCGGCGCGACGCAGGCATCGACCGGATCGAATATCGCACACCACTGCTCGCGCGTCTTCGACTTGAAGATCGCCGTGAAGCGCTCGCGCAGGAGCGGCCAGCCGGCGCGGTCCATCTGCTTGGGCAGGGTCGTGGCGTCCAGGCCCAGTCCCTTGAGGAGCTCGGCGTAGAACTGCGGTTCGATCGCGCCCACCGACATGTACTTGCCGTCGCTGGTCTCGTAGACCTCGTACCAGGGCGATCCGGTATCGAGGATGTTGTCGCCGCGTGTCTCGGTCCAGCGGCCGCCGGCCATCATTCCGGAGAACATGGCAGCAAGCGTCGCGGCGCCGTCGACCATGGCGGCATCGACTACCTGGCCACGGCCGGAGCGCTGGGCTTCAACGATTCCGCAGGCGATGCCGAAGGCCAGCAGCATGCCGCCGCCGCCGAAGTCGCCGACCAGGTTCAAGGGCGGCACCGGCGGCGAGCCCGGACGGCCGATCGCATTGAGCACTCCCGAGAGCGCGATGTAGTTGATGTCGTGCCCGGCGCGCGGCGCCATCGGCCCGTCCTGGCCCCAGCCTGTCATGCGCCCGTAGACCAGGCGCGGATTGTCGGCCAGCAGCACCTCGGGCCCCAGGCCCAGGCGCTCCATGACGCCGGGGCGAAAGCCCTCGATGATCGCGTCCGCTTTTGTCACCAGGCGCCGCGCCGCGGCCACGCCCTCCGGCGACTTCAGGTTGAGCGTCACCGAACGGCGGCCGCGCAGCATGACGTCGTACCAGCGCTCGCGCCCCAGCCCCAGGCGCGGATTGTCCGGCCGGTCGACCATGAGCACGTCGGCGCCCATGTCGGAGAGCATCATGCCGCAAAAAGGTCCGGGGCCGATGGCCTCGAACTCCAGGATTTTCAAGCCGTGTAGGGGTCCCATGGTGAAATGATAACGGCAGTTGCGGCGCTTGGGTGCACCTCGGGCTTCACGTTGCCTGAACGCACGCAAGGCGTTATCTTGTGCGCCCATGAACACCATCGCTTCCCCGACGAACGCAGGCGCCGGCTCCGTCGGCACGCATGCGGGTCCACTCGCCGGCTTGCGCGTGATCGACATCGCAAGCGTCGTGGCCGGGCCCCTTGCCGCCGGCCTCCTGGCCGACTATGGCGCTGACGTCATCAAGGTCGAGATGCCCGGCAGCGGTGACGCGTTGCGCGCACTGGCGCCGCACAAGGACGGCGTGTCGCTATGGTGGAAGGTGACCAACCGCAACAAGCGCGGGGTCACTTTGGACCTGCACAAGCCCGAGGGCCGCGATGCGCTGGCGCGCCTGATCGCCAAGGCCGATGTGCTGGTCGAGAACTTTCGTCCCGGCACCCTGGATCGCTGGGGCATTACCTTTGACTGGATGCATGCTGTCAACCCGCGGCTCACCGTGCTGCGGGTGACCGGCTTCGGCCAGACCGGCCCCTACCGCGACCAGCCTGGTTTTGCACGCGTCTTCGAGGCCTTGAGCGGCTTCACCTCGATCTGCGGCGACGAGGGCGGACCGCCGCTGCACCTGGGCTATCCGATCTCGGACGCCGTCGGCGGCCTGTTCGGCGCTTTGGGCGTGCTGGCCGCGTTGCTGCAACTGAAGTCCGACCCCGCGGCGCCCGGCCAGGAGATCGACTGCTCGGTCACCGAGGCGATGTTGCGGGTGCTGGAGTTCCTGCCCATCGAATACGACCAGCTTGGAGTGGTGCGCAAGCGCTCCGGCAATCGCAACCAGTACGCCGCGCCGGGCAACGTCTACCGTACCGCCGACGCACGCTACGCCTCGATCGCCGCGGCGACCCAGAGCATCTTCCTGCGCCTGACCCGCGCGCTCGACTTGGCCGACCTTCCCTCCGATGCGCGCTTTGCCACCAACCCGGCGCGCGTGGTCAACCGCGACGCCCTGGATGCGATCGTCGGCGAAAGGATTGCCAAACTCACCCTGGCGGAATTGCGCGCGGCCTGCGCGCGCCATCAGGTCGGCTTTTCCGCGATCAACGACATCGCCGATGTCTTCGCCGATCCGCACCTGAGTGCGCGGGAGGCCATCGTCGCCGTGCCAGACAGCGAACTGGGCAGCGTGCGCATGCAGAATGTCGTGCCGCGCTTCTCGGCCACACCCGGTCGCGTGCGCTTGGCCGGCCCGGCGATCGGCGAACACAACGACGCGGTGTGGCGCGAGGCCGGCTTCAGTGATGCGCAGATCGCGCTCATGCGCGAGCGTGGCGTGATTTGAACGTGATACGAACTACAACGCTTCTTCAGGAGACCAAATGAATCGAATCCTTCGCGCCGTGACGGCGATCCTGCTTCTGGGCGCCGCCTGCGCAGCCCATTCGCAGGCCGGCAAGACCACGCGCATCCTGGTCGGCTTTCCGCCGGGCCAGGCCACCGACCTGGTCGCGCGCCTGATCGCCGAACGCCTGTCCCAGGCCACCGGCGGCACCTTCATCGTCGAGAACCAGCCGGGGCAGGGCGGCAGCATTGCGTTGTCGCGCCTGGCCAAGTCGCCCGCCGACGGCAGCGTCATCACCATGTCGGCCCTGGCTGCCTACGTGGTCAATCCCTACCTCTACAAGAACGTCGCCTACGACAGCGTCAAGGACTTCGACCCGATTGCACTGGTCGCCGACCTGCCCTTGGCGCTGGTGGTACACCCCTCGGTGCCGGCGAACACGGTCAAGGAACTGGTCGACTACGCGCGCGCCAATCCCGACCGGCTCTCGCACTCATCTTCCGGCAACGGGACGCTTTCGCACCTGCTCATGGAAGACTGGAAGCAGCGCGCCGGCGTGCGCATCCTGCACGTGCCCTACCAGGGCAGCCCGCGTGCCATCGGCGACCTGGTCGCGGGGGTCGTGCAGGTGGGGCTGGACACGGCCACGGTCACGCTGCCGCAGGTCAAGGCCGGCAAGCTCAAGTTGATCGCCTCGGGCGCACGGCGCAGGCTGGCGGATTTTCCTGACCGGCCGACCCTGGCTGAATCGGGCTTTCCCGGTTTCGAGGCGGTGGCGTGGATCGCCCTCGCCGCGCCGGCCGGCACCCCGCGCGACTGGCGCGAGCGCATCAACGCAGAGGTGCAAAAGGCGCTTGCCGAACCCGAATTCACCGCCAGGATGACCGGCATGGGCGCGCTGCCGCGCGGCGGCTCGGTCGAGGACTTCGGCGGTTTTTTGAGGAGCGAACAGCAGCGCTGGAAAGGGGTCGTCGAGCGCTCCGGGGTCAAGCTTGACTAGCGTAGCATTGCTCGCCTCGCCCCGGGACAGGAGGCGCATGCTGGAGAATTGCGCTTTGTGCCGCGGACAACGTGCATGATCCAGGACGAACTTGCCGCCTCGCTTGTCGCCATCGGTCTCGCGGGTGCTGTCTGCGAATACCCGAACAAGCTCGAACATGTGCTGTATGGCGCGGGCGACCTGCTTTCACCGCGCGCGCTGCACCCGGCCTTCTATGGCTGCTATGACTGGCATTCGGCGGTGCACACGCACTGGATGCTGGCGCGCGTGCTGCGCGTGGTGCCCGAACTGCCGGCGGCCGAGCGCATCGAGGCCTTGTTCGACGCGCACCTGAACGAGGCCAACCTGGCCGTGGAAGTCGCCTATGCCGGCGCGCCGGGCCGTGCGGGCTTTGAGCGACCCTATGGCTGGGCCTGGGCGATGGCGCTGACCGCGGAGCTGGGCGCGCTCGCCCGCGCCGGGCGGCCGGCGCGCTGGCATGCGGCCATGCAACCCCTGGCGCGATTTTTCGCCAGGCGACTCATGGAGCATCTGGCACGGCAGGACTATCCGATCCGCGCCGGCACCCATGCCAACACCGCATTCGCGCTTGCGCTGGCGTGGGACTACGCGCAAGCCGAGGGCGAGACGGAACTGGCAGCTGCTCTCGGTGCGGCGGCGCTGCGCTTCTACGACACCGACCGCGACGGCCCTGCCAATTTCGAGCCATCGGGCAACGACTTCCTGTCGCCTTGCCTGATCGAAGCCGAACTCATGACGCGCTTCCATGACGCCATCGGCTATGCGCGCTGGAGCCAGCGTTTCCTGCCCGGCTTCCTGGGCGGCATTGCCGCGCGCCTCCTGGTGCCGGCAACGGTGAGCGACCGCGCCGACGCGCAAGGCGTGCATCTGGATGGACTCAACCTGTCGCGCGCGTGGTGCCTGGCCGCGATGGCCGACCACCTGCCCGAGGGTGAGCCGCGCCGCGTGGCGCTACGTGTCGCGGCGCGCGAGCATCTCGCTGCCGGGTTGGCCCATGTGAAAAGCGGTGACTATCTGGGCGAGCACTGGCTGGGCAGCTTTGCAGTGAAGGCGCTCACGCAGGGGTTGCGGCACGCATAGCAGACGCGACCATTGACGACGTGTCGCCTGGTTGTGATGGGGAGTCAAAACCTGCGTTTCAGAATTCGGCGCGCGAGGCGGGGACAAGCGCTGCAATGCAGCGTTCGAAGTAGGCACGTAGTTCCGGTGCGTTTGTGAGTTCCAGCGCCCGGCGATAGGCGACCAAGGCCTTGTCGGTCGCGCCGCTACGTTCGCATAGATGTCCCTGCGCCGCCCACCACGGCTGGTGCTTGATGACCGCAGACGAGTCGATCGCGTGCAAAAGCGCCAGGCCTGCCGCTGGATCGTTGTCTGCCTTTGCTGTCGCGATCGCGTGGCCGATACGTGCACCAATGGTTGGGGCACATGCGAGCAGGCGTTCGTACAGGCGCACGATGTCGGGCCAGGGCGTCACCCCTGTCTCGGCACGCGAGGCATGCGCAGCCTGTATCGCCGCCTCGATCTGGAAGGGCCCGGGATTCCGCTGTGCCGCGGCGTGGGCGAGGCGTGCGTTGGCCTGGCCGATGAGTCCGGCATCCCAGCGTTTCGGGTCCTGCCGATCCAGCGGGATGAATTCGCCCGCAGGTCCGGTGCGCGCACTGCGCCGCGACTCGGCCAGCCACAGAAGAGCCAGCAGTCCGTTGGCTTCGGCATGGTCGGGCAGGTGGGCGACGACAAGTTCGGCCAGGTAGACCGCTTCGTCGGAAAGATCGCTGGCCGCATCCTCGGGGGCGCGCCCCCAGTCGAGGGTGAAGGCGCCGTAAATCGCCTCGAGTACCGACTGCACGCGCTCCTCTAGGTCGGCGCCGTCGGGCACCTCGAAGCGGATGCGTGCGTCGCGGATCTTGGCCTTGGCGCGGGTCAAGCGCTTTGTCATCGCCTCCGGCGAGATCAGCCAGGCTCCAGCGATACGCGCCGCGTCCACCCCCAACACAACCTGCAGCATCAGGGCGCAATGCACCGAGGGGTCGATTGCCGGGTGCGCGCACACCAGCATCAGGCGCAGGCGGGCGTCGGGAATCGCCACTGCTTCCTCGGCCGGCGCTTCGGCATCCGGAAAGAGCGCGGTGAACGCGGGGTCTTCGGCCAGTCGGCGGCGGCGCGCGGCCATCAGGAGTTGGCGTTTGGCGGCCGTCACGAGCCAGCCTTCCGGGGATGCGGGCACGCCTTGTGTCGGCCAATGTTCGAGCGCGGCGGCGAAGGCCTCGGCGAGCGCGTCCTCGGCCGCGGCGACGTCGCGCCACTGCCAGGCCAGCCACGCGAGCAGCCGGCCGTAGGACGCGCGCGCCGCAGCAAGCGCGGCGTGCGTCGGCGAGGAGGGATCTGCCCCCACGCCTACATCGTCATCACCGGGCGCACCTCGGTGTTGCCGGTGAGCGAACTCGGCGAGCGCGCCGCCCATTCGAGCGCGTCATCCAGCGTCGGCACGTCGATCACGATGTAGCCACCCAGCAGGTCCTTGGTCTCCGCGAAAGGGCCGTCCTGCACCTGGCGCTTGCCGTCGCGCACGCGCACCGTGGTCGCGGACATGGGTGCGAGGCGATTGCCGCCGCGCATGACCCCGGCTGCAACCGCGGCATCCATGTAGGTTTTCCAGGCCTGCATCAATTGCGGGCCCTTGACGGGGTCGGCGTGGGCTTCGTAGTTCGCGGCAGGTTGATTGAACGTGAGGACGTATTCCATGGCATCTCCTTTGAGACAGTGTCGAAAGCGTGCAGCGGCGCCGCACTACACATGGATGCGCGGGAACGGCCGAAACGGACTTCGGCGAGGCGCCCAGTCGGCGCCACGGGGCCAAGGCTCAACCGTCGTCAGTGTCGGCGAGTGACCGATTTCAGTTTCGGCCCCCCGTCGACACCTAAAACGCTACCCGCAGGCCCCCACCGCCCCGCACGCGGTGCAGAAGTCGCAGCCATCCTTGCGGATCACGGTCATGTTGCCGCACTCGCCGCACAGCGAACCCTGCATGACTTCGACGTTGCCGGCGCGGGCTTCGGTGCGCGGCGCTTCCAGGATGCCCATCTCGCGCGTCGGGAAACCCTCCTCGGTGAGCACGCCCAGCATCGCGTAGCGGTGGATCATCAGGCGTGCGACGTAGGCGACAGTCGAGGGCCAGGTCTGCTGGCGACGCTCGCCTGGCACGAAAGCCATGAAGTCCCCCAACGGCTCGGCATAGTTGAGGAGCTTCCTCAGCTTCATGCCTATCCACGCCGGGTCGAGCACGCGCATGTCCAGCGAGAGGATGCGCGCCAGGCCATCGAGCGCGCGCGGATAGTGGCCCGAGAGCCACATCGAGTAGGGGCGCATCATGCCGGCGGGCGCGCCATCGAAGGACGGCAGCGCGATTTCCTTCAATCCCAGCACGAACTCCTCGCCGCTCTGCGGATTGACGATGTCGACGGTCCAGGAGAGCGTGCCGTCGGTGCCGGTGCGCGGTTCCTGCACCGCGAACATGGCGTCCAGGACCGGGTGCGGCCGGCCTTCCGGCGAGAGCAGGTCGGGTGCTTTTTCGTCCAGTGCGCCCAATGCGTCGCAGCGCCAGCGCACCAGCTGCGCCAGGCCTGCGACGACGCTGGGCACGACACGCTTTTCGCCATGCGGCGGGAAGGGCAGGTCGAAACTCTTGTCGCCCGGCGTCCTGGCCAGCACGTCGAGCTTCAGGTTGAGCCAGGCGCGGTCGTTCGCGCGCATGTCCATCGACAGGGTCTTGGCCACCGCGCCCAGGCCGCGCGGCTGCTCGGTGCCGTTGACCCATACCTCGAACGGAAAGGCGCGCCCTTCTTCCTCGATATGGCCGACGAAGAGCCCGAACTCGCCGCCCGGGTGACGCATCATGTAGGTCCACGCGCTGTTGCCGCCGGGCAGGTCGGGCCGGCCGGGCCAGCGCAGGCTCGCCAGCACCGGTGCCGGCAGGCTCTTGATCGACAGGCGCTTGTTGACCCCCAGCTCGACGTCGTTGGGCGAGGCCGTGTCTTTCTTGGCGACCGTGCTGCCGGTGGACAGCACCGACCCCAGCACGCTGTTGGGGCGATAGGTCGCCAGCCCCTTCAGTCCCGAACGCCAGGCCTTGAGGTAAAGGCCCTCGAACTCGGTGTACGGGTAGTCCTCCGGTACGTTGACGGTCTTGGAGATCGAGGTGTCGATGGCCGGCGCGACCGCGGCGACCATCTGCTCGTGCGCTTCAGCCGATAGTTCCAGCGCGGTCACGAAATAGTCCGGCAGGCGGCTGACGTCACCGCCCAGGTGGCGGTACATGCGCCACGCGTAGTCCTCGACCGCGTACTCCTTGAAGGTGCCGTCGGCCATGCGCTTCTTGCGCGTATAGGTCCACGAGAAGGGCGGCTCGATGCCGTTCGAGGCGTTGTCGGCAAAGGCCAGGCTGATCGTGCCGGTCGGCGCGATCGACAACAGGTGCGAATTGCGCAGCCCGTGCTTGCGGACCCTGTCCTTGACCTCGGCAGGCAGGCGCGAGGCGAAGTTGCCGCCGGCCAGATAAAGATCGGCATTGAAGAGCTTGAAGGCACCGCGCTCGCGCGCCAGTTCGGCCGAGTACAGGTAGGCGCGGTCGCGCATGGATTCGGTGATCGAAGTCGCCATGGCGCGCGCGGCTTCGCTGTCGTAGCGCAGCCGCAGCATGATGAGCGCGTCACCCAGCCCGGTGAAGCCCAGGCCCACGCGACGCTTGGCCATCGCCTCGGCATGCTGCGCCGGCAGCGGCCAGTGGGTGGCATCGAGCACGTTGTCGAGCATGCGCGTGGCCACGTCGACAACCTTGCCGAAGGCGGCGAAATCGAAGCTCGCCGCTTCCGAGAAAGGCTGGCGCACGAAGCCGGTCAGGTTCACCGACCCTAAGCAGCAGCAGCCGTAGTTGGGCAGCGGCTGCTCCGCGCAGGGATTGGTCGACTCGATGTTCTCGCAGTAGTAGAGGTTGTTGTCGCGGTTGATGCGATCGAGGAACAGGATGCCCGGCTCGGCATGATCGTAGGTCGAGCGCATGATCTGGTCCCACAGGTCGCGCGCGGCCACCTTGCGATAGACCCACTGCCCGTCGGCGCGCTGATAGGCGCCTTTGGTCATGATCTCGGCGGACGGCGGCGACTTGTGCACCAGTTCGATGTCGCAGCCTGCGACCACCGCCTCCATGAACGCGTCGGTGACGCCCACCGAGACGTTGAAGTTGGTCAGGTCGCCGCGATCCTTGGCGTGGATGAACTGCTCGACATCCGGGTGGTCGCAGCGCAGCACACCCATCTGCGCGCCGCGCCGCGACCCCGCCGACTCGACGGTCTCGCAGGAACGGTCGAAGACGCGCATGTACGAGACCGGCCCCGAGGCGCGCGAATTGGTGCCCTTGACATGCGCACCGACCGGACGGATCGAGGAGAAGTCGTAGCCGACCCCGCCGCCGCGGCGCATGGTTTCGGCCGCTTCGGCAAGCGCCGTATAGATGCCGGGGCGGCCATCGACGACCTCGGTGATCGAGTCGCCGACCGGCTGGACAAAGCAGTTGATGAGGGTGGCGGTCAGGTCGGTGCCGGCTGCGGAATTGATGCGCCCGGCCGGAACGAAGCCGTTTTCCTGCGCCCAGAGGAACTGCCGTTCCCAATGTGAGCGCTTGCTCTCGGGTTCGATCGCGGCCAATGCGCGGGCCACGCGGCGGCGTACGTCGGCGACCGTTTTTTCGTCACCCTTGGCGTATTTTTCGAGCAGGACTTCGGATGCGATCTCCTGTTCTGGGAGTGTCGCGCTCGAGGACGTTTTTTGTTTTAAATCAATAGTTTGCATTGGTATCCTCGTCCATCAAAAGAAGTAGCGTACTCCGCTTTGGGCGTGCCAGGGAAGTCGCCGGAGAATATTTTTTTAAACGCCAAATCAGGCGCGAAACATGCAGGAAAAGCTGCCGGCGGCAGCGTGCAGGCCAGGGCCGGGGCGGACTTATACCGCAAATCCGCAAACGCTTCCTGCCGCGCTACCTCAGTTCGCGAAACAGACGGCCATGGCCCTGGATGCCGGCCGGGTCCACCCCGGTGATCTTCATGCACTTCCACAGCACGGTGGCGATGGTGTCGTAGATCGGGATGCCGGTCTCCGCCTCCATCTCCTCGACCACGCGCATGGCGTGCAGGTTGGTGCAGAAGGTGGTGATGGCCTGCGGCCTGGCCTTGGCAACCTCGCGGATCATCATCCGCAGCTGATCATCGCTGACCTCGGAGAACGAAAAGTTGTGCGCCAGCCCCAGGTGGCGCTCGGCGACGCACTCGATGCCATGCCCTGCATAGTTGGCGACGATGCGTGCCTGCACGTCGTCGGTGTAGGGCGAGACCAGGCCGAAGCGTGTCACGCCGGTGATCCGGAAGATCTCGTTCAAGGCCAGTACCGATGTGCCGGCGGGCACTCCGGTGCGCTCGATGATGCGCCTGCACAGGAGTTCGTCAGACTCGAAACCCAGCCACCCCGAGGACGTGCCGTTCCAGGCGATCACGTCGAGCTCGGCGTCATTTAGCAGTTCTGCCGCGGCCAGGATGTTGCTGTCGTCGAACTGCTTCAACGCCGCGTCGTTCAGGGCGATCTGCGTGACGCGAAAGCGGCCGAAATGCGCGGTCACGCCGGGCAGGCCCGCGAGCATCATGCTGGTGATGGGCTCGAGAGCGGTGTTCGACGACGGCGTCAGCATGCCGATCAAGGTGCGGGGGAGCGAGCGGTTGCGTTGCATGTAGTGATCCTCTGGACCTCTGGAAAATGGCCCGCGATTGCGCAGGTTGCTCCGCCGCGGTCAGGAACCCAGCGCCTCGGCCAGGTCGAGCGGGGCGGCTGTGCCGCGGCGCACGTCCAGCCCTTTCTCGACTTCATCCAGGTGCTCCAGCATCAGGCGGGCACCCTGCGCGCCGTCGCCGCGCACTACCGCCGCGGCGATGTTGACATGGTCGTGGCCGCGGCAGGAGGGCTGGTGCGGGCGGTCATACAGGAAGATGATCAGGCTGGTGCGGGTCTCGAGTTCGCGCAGCAGCCGTGCCAGGAGCGAATTGCCGGCCAGGTCGGCAAGCAGGAGATGGAATTCCCCTGTCAGCCGGATCAGCGCGCGCGCGTCACCCGCGCGGGTGGCGGCGGCCTCGGCAGCCAGGTGCGCGTCCAGGCGCTTTTTCGCCGTGCGGTCGATGCGCGCAGCCGCGGCCTGCACGATGGCCGGCTCGACCATTCGGCGCACCTCGAAGAGCTCGCGCGCATCTTCGGCGCTCGGTTCCGAGACGAACGTACCGCGGTTGTGCTGCCGCGTGACGATGCCTTCGTGCGCCAGGCGGTCGAACACCTGCCGAATGCGCGCGCGATTGACGCCGAAGTGCAGGGCAAGTTTTTCCTCGGCAAGCTTGGTGCCCGGTGGCAGGCGGTGCTCGATGACCGCGGCAAGAATGTTCTCGACCATGGCGTCGACCGAAGGCGGAGCAGCGGGCCGGCGGGCGGGGCGCTGGCGCGATGTTTGCGTGGCGAGCATGTCGGATGGCGAAATAGGCAATGCGATGAGCTTGGGCGCGCAGCGCGCACCGCGGTGGTGATTCCGGCACAGCGCCGGTGCATGCGTGATGATCGACGGAACCGCCCTGATCATAGCAGAATTTTGTTGACAATACGGACATTTTTTGTCAACAATCGTTCTGGACGCGTAGAGCGCGTCCTGCGACCTCCGACCCGGAGGCATCCATGCGCGGAGGGCGGGTGAAGCTCTTGTTGGTCAACGGCAATCGCACCGAGTCGGTCACCCGCACGGTGCTGGACGAGGCTCGAGCCGCTGCCGGTCCCGGCACCGACTGCCGCGCGGTAACGGCTGCGTTCGGCGCCGATGTCGTGCACGGCCATGCCGAGGACGTGGTGGCCGCACACGCCGTGCTGGATGCGATCGCCCGCGCCGGCCCTTGCGACGCCGTGATCATCGCCATCTCCTTCGACTCCGGATTGGCCGCCGCGCGCGAACTGCTTGATGTGCCGGTGTATGGCATCACCGAGAGCGCGCTGGCGACCGCCGCGCAGCGCGGTCGCCGCATCGGCGTGATCACCTTCGGTCAGGGATCGCGCCGGTTATACGAGGATGTCTTCGCCCGCTCCGGTTCTGCTGTGCACATCGCGCAAGTACGCACGCTCGACATCGCCTCGACCGATGCCTACCTGACCCCGCTTGCGCAGGATGAACGGGTCGTCGCAGCCGCCCACGAGCTGGCCCAGGGCGGTGCCGAGGCAGTCGCCGTGTGTGGTGCCGCCGTGTCCGGCATCGCGCGGCGCATCGGCGCGCGCGTGCCGGTGCCCCTGTTCGACGGTGTCGCCTGTGCGGTGGCACGTGCGAAGGGCGCGGTGCGCGGCGCCGAGGCGGACCCTGCCGGCACCACGACGCTGCCGGCGCGGCACGCCGGGCCGCATGCGGTCATGGCCGGTCTGTCGCCCGAACTCACGGCCTTGTTCGCGCGACGGGGCGCGGCGTGAGCATCACCCTGATCCGCGATGCCCGCGTCCTGACGCAGGACGCGGCCGGCACCGAATACCCGCGTGCCTCGATCCTGATCGACGGCCAGCGCATCGCGGCGCTGGGGCCGGCGGTCGATCATCCGGCGCCGGATCGCATCATCGACGCCCGCGGGCTCCTGGCCATGCCGGGCCTCATCAACGGGCATTTCCATTCACCCGGCAACCTCATGTGCGGCGCGTTGACCGACATGCCGCTCGAGCTCTTCATGCTCTTCGAAGTGCCGCCCGGCGGCGAGGGGCGGGTCGGCGCGCGCACGGCCTACGTGCAGACCCTGCTGGGCGCCATCGAAATGCTCAAGGGCGGCGTGACCGCCGTCCACGACGACCCGTACCATAACCCGGAACCCGATACCGAAGTCGTCGGCGCGATCATGCGCGCCTATGCCGATGCCGGCATACGCGCGACGGTCTCGATCAATCATCCCAACCGGGCGGAACCGGACAAGTATCCCTATCTCGCCGACCTGCTGCCCGCGCAGACCCTGGCGGCCATGCGCGCGCTGCCGCGCTGGAGCGCGGCCGAGATCAGTGCGCTGTATCGCTGGTTCCACGCCACCTGGCACGGTGCTGCCGACGGCAGGCTGCGGGTGGCAGTGTCCAATTCGGCGCCGCAGCGGGTTGCGGACGACTACTTCGGCGCGCTGTCCGATTTCAGCCGCGGCCACGACCTGCCCTTCGATATCCACATGCTCGAGACGCGCCTGCAGCGCGTCTACGGCCAGGAGGTGCTGGGACGCTCGCTCATCCAGGATGTGCGGGCACGCGGCTTCCTGGACGAGCGCATGCTGGTGATCCACGCCATCTGGATCGACGAGGCCGACATCGACGCTTTGGCGGAGGCGCGCTGCACGGTCGCGCACAACCCGGTGTGCAATCTGAAGCTCGGCAGCGGCGTCATGCCGTTTCGCCGCCTTGCCCGACGTGGTGTGCCGATCGCGCTGGGGACCGATGAGCGCAACACCGACGACAGCATCAGCCTGTGGGGCGCCATGAAGATGGCCGGGCTGATCCACAAGATCGCCGAACGCGACGATCGCGACTGGCCGAGTGCGGACGAGGTGTTGCGTTGCGCCACCCGCGGCGGCGCGCGCGGCATGCTTCTTCAAGGGCAGATCGGCGAATTGTCGGTGGGCGCACAGGCCGACCTGATCCTGGTCGACTTGGACACCCTGCCCTTCACTCCGCTCAACGATCTCAGGCGCCAGCTGGTGTTTTGCGAGAACGGTCAATCGGTGCGCCTGACGATGGTGGCGGGCCGGGTGGTGGTCGAAAACGGTCGCGTGCTGACAGTCGACGAGGCCGCGCTCAAGGCCGAGGCGCGCGAAATCGGGCGCGAGTTCGCCGGCGCCCTGACCGCCACAACGCGCGCCGCCGCGGCACTCGAGCCGCACTACCGCGCCATGCTCGAGCGCGCAGCGCGCATCGATGTCGGCATGGAACGACGTGCCGGCCCCATGTTTCCTTAAGGACCTTCAGCGCACATGCTCGCCAGCCACGACCGCTTCGACTATTCACCGATCACCGACCGGCGCGACTTCACCTGGCCCGGAGGCCGGCGCCTGGCCGTGTATGTGGCGTTGAACCTGGAGGCCTATGCGTTCGGCGAGGGCCTGATCGAGGAGATCGCCACGCCCGGCCCTGGCCCGGCGCCGGATGTCATGAACTGGTCCTGGCTGGAGTATGGCAACCGGGTCGGCGGCTGGCGCTTGGCCGAGACCTTCGCCACTCTGAAACTGGCACCGACGCTCCTGGTCAACGCCGAGGTCTACCGGCACTGCCCGCGGCTGCCCGGCGCATTTCGCGATGCCGGCGCCGAGATTGCCGCGCACGGCCGCACCAACTCCGAGCGCCAGGGCAATCTGTCGCGCGCCGATGAAGCGCGCCTCATCGCCGAGGCCACCGAGGTCATCAGCGCCGGGGCGGGAGCGCGCCCGCAGGGCTGGCTCGGACCGTGGATCTCCGAGTCGCGCGCAACGCCGGACCTCCTGGCCGCAGCCGGTTATCGCTACGTCCTTGACTGGTGCTGCGATGACCAGCCTTGGTGGCTCGCCACCGGCAGCGGCGGTCTCCTGGCAGTGCCGTATCCGCAGGAACTCAATGACAGCAATACCGTGATCGGCCGGCGGGTTGGCGCGGAGGCCTTCGCCGACATGATCATCGACAACTTCGCCGAAATGCGCGAACAGGCCGCCGAACAGCCGCTGGTCATGGGCGTTTCCCTGCACGCGCACTGCGCCGGCCAGCCGTTTCGCCTGCGGCACTTTCGGCGCGCGCTGGCCGAACTCGCCGCCGGCCATCCCGACGTGTGGCTGACCACCGCCGGCGCGATCGCGGAGCACTTTGCAAGCGTTTGCCCCTATTCCGCGGATTCACGCAGTCCCCGCAGCTCAACCCCGCCATCCGGCAACCCTTGAATCAGGAGAACTCCATGCAAGACATCGACATCGACCGGCGTGCCATCCTCGCGGCCGGTACCCTGGCGGCCGGCGCGCTCGCCGCCGGCAATGCGCAGGCGCAGGCCGCGCTGCCGCCCAAGCTCTCCACCCACGCGCTTGACACCTACCTGGGCAAGCAGGCTGCCGGCATCCGCATCGACCTCTTCCTGCTGGAGAACGAACAGCGCCGCCTGATCAAGTCGGTGCGCGCCAACGAGGAAGGCCGTGTCACCGCCAACCTGCTCGAAGGTGACGCCCTCAAGGTCGGGCGTTATGAACTGGTGTTCCACGTCGCCGACTATTACCGCAGCGCCGGCGTCCCGCAGCCCAACCCCGAGTTCATCGACGTGGCGCCGCTGCGCTTCGCGATCTTCGATGCCAAGCAGCGCTATCACGTGCCGCTGTACTTCTCGCCGTGGGGCTACATGACCTATCGCGGCAGCTGAACCCGAATCCCCACTTACCCCAAGGACAACCATCCCATGAGCGATTCCCAGGACACCGCACGTCGCGACTTTCTTGCCGCCGGCATGGCCGCCGGCGCAGCCGTTCTTGCCACCAGCAGCGCCCAAGCCCAGGC
This sequence comes from Burkholderiales bacterium, assembly GCA_046160545.1. Classification (GTDB taxonomy): domain Bacteria; phylum Pseudomonadota; class Gammaproteobacteria; order Burkholderiales; family JAEUOS01; genus JAEUOS01. The sequence goes on along the minus strand of JBJXGS010000085.1, from coordinate 13,194 downwards.
GCCGGCCGGCGGTCGTGTCACCGCGCACGCCCTCGACCTCTACTCAGGCACACCCGCCGGCGGCCTGAAGCTGGACTTCTACGCCGTCAGCGGCACGACCCAGAGCCTGATCAAGTCCACGGTCACCAATGCCGACGGGCGCCCGCCCGAAGGCCCGTTGATGACCGCGGCCGAGATCAAGGCCGGCCGCTACCGCGTCGACGCCCACATCGGTGACTACTACAAGAAGACCGGCGCGCGCCTGCCGAGCGGCTACCACACCAAGCTGTCGATCGAATTCGACGTCTACGACCCGAAGCAGCCGCATCACCTGCCGTTCCAGATCACGCCCTGGACCCAGTCGACATCCGTGTTACCCGGCTGAGCGCCGGATCGTCCGCACCCTCAAACCGAAAGGAGCATGTCATGAACAAACGTCGCATCCTGGTCAGCGCCTGCCTGGCCGCCACGCTGCCGCTGGTGGCCTCCGCACAGGACAAGGTTCGCCTGGCCGGCAATTTCGAGACCGCCCACTCCTCGAGCATCGCGATGGAGTCGGTCTTCAAGCCCGAACTCGCCAAGCGCTCGAACAACCAGCTGCAGGTCGACATCTTCCCGGCCATGCAGTTGGGCGGCGCCAAGGAGAATGTCGACGCGGTGCGCTCCGGCGCGCTGCTGATGACCTGGGTGGGTGCGGCCTACATGTCGCGCATCATTCCCGAGCTCGAGGCGGTGAGCCTGCCGTTCCTGTTTCCCAACCGCGAGACGGCGTTCCGCGTCATGGATGGCAACGCCGGCAAGCTCATCGATCAGAAGATGATCGACAAGAATTTCACCGTCCTGGGCTGGATGGAACTGGGCTCGCGCAACATCACCAACAACAAGAAGCCGATCCGGACCCTGGACGACTTGAAGGGCATGAAGATCCGCCTGCAGCCCAACGAGACGCACCTGGCGACCTTTCGCGCAATGGGAGCGAATGCGGTGGCGATGGACGCCAAGGAGCTGTATTCGGCACTCGAGCAGAAGGTGATCGACGGCCAGGAGAACCCCTTCCCCATCATTCGCGCGGCACGCTACATGGAGGTACAGAAGTTCCTCTCCAACAGCGGGCACTTCTTCGACTTCATCGTCATCGTCGCCAACAAGAAGTCCTTCGACGCCCTGAAGCCGGACTACCAGAAGGCCATCCGCGAAGCCATGACGGCCACGGTCGCCGCGCAGCGTGCCGGCGCCGCCAAGTCCGATGCCGAGGCGCTCGAAGAGCTCAAGAAGCGCATGGAGTACACCGAGGTCACCCCGCAGTTCCGTGAGGCCATGCGCAAGGCCACGGCAGGGGTGATTGACGACGTGAAGAAACGAGCTGGTGCGGCATTGGTCGACGGCATCCTGGCCGAAGTGGCCAAGGCGCGCTAGACGTCCGAGGTCCAAAGGGGAGGGCAGGCGATGCAGCGGCTTCTGGAGGTGCTCGATCGGGTCGTGACGTGGCTGGTCATGGTCGCCATGGCCTTGATGGTTGCGGTGGTGTCGGCGCAGGTCGTGCTGCGCTACGCTTTCAATTCCTCGCTCGACTGGGCCGACGACATCGGCCGGCTGCTGTTCGTCGCCTCGGTGTTCCTGGCGGTGCCGCTGGCGGTGCGTGAAGGTTCGCACATCGCCATCGGCCTTTTGACCGAGCGCCTGTCGGCGCGCCTGCGTGACCTGTGCGCGCGCGTCATGGCACTGCTTTCGGCCGGCATGATGCTGATCATCACCTGGCATGCGGTCAATGTGTCGGTCGAGCAATGGAGCGAGCTCATGCCGACGGTCAACCTCACGGTCGCCTCGTTCATGCTGCCGGTGATCGTCGGGGCGGGCTTGAGTGCGCTGCACCTGATCCGCATCGTCGCCGTCGGTCCGCCGCGCGCCTCCGCGCTGGCAGCCGAGTAGGAGGGGCGCCATGAGCCTCGGCGTATTCCTGGGTTTTCTGCTGCTGGCTACCTTCGGCATGCCGATCGCTTTCGCGCTCGGCTTCGCGGCCCTGGTGGCGATCGCGTTTTCCGACGTGGGGCTGGCCATCGTGCCACAGCGCATGATGCACGCGGTCAATTCCTTTCCCCTGATGTCGATCCCGTTCTTCATCCTGGCCGGGGAACTGATGGTCAAGGCCGGCATCGTCGAGCGCCTGATCGACCTGGCCAACGCCTTCGTCGGCCGGGTGCGCGGCGGGCTGGCGCATGTGACCATGCTGTCCGGCGCAGGGCTTGCCACGGTCTCGGGCGCGGCGGTGTCGGATGCGAGCGCCCTGTCGACCATCCTCGGGCCCGCGTTGACGCGTGCCTACGACAAGCCTTTCGCCTCGGCCATCATCGCGGCAGCGGCCAACCTGGGGCCGATCATCCCGCCGTCCGGCGCGATGATCGTCTATGCCTTCATGGCAGGTCCGTCGGTGTCGGTCGGCGGCATGTTCATGGCCGGGGTTGTGCCGGGCCTCATCATCACCGCGGGCTTCATGCTCTTGTGCAGCTGGCATGTCCGCCGGCGCGACTACGCGGCCACCGGCGAGCCCTTCGAACTTGCCAACGTGCTGCGGCAACTCAGGCGCTCCATCATCATCTTCATGATGCCGGTGGTGGTCATCGGCGGCATCGTCGCCGGCGCCTTCACCGCCACGGAAGGCTCGGCCATCGCGGTGGTGTACGCGCTCTTCATCGGCTTTGCGATCACGCGGCGACTCAAGGTGGCTGACCTGCCCGGCATCCTGCTGCGCTCGGCGCTCACCACCGCCATGGTCGGGGCGCTGATCGCCTTCGCCTCGGTCGCGACCTACATACTCACGGTGGACCTGCTGCCGCAGAAAGTCGCGCTGCTGGTCAAATCCATCACCGACTCGCCGCTCGCCTACATGGCGATGGTCGCGGTACTCCTGTTCGTGGTCGGCATGTTTCTCGAATCCAATGCCGCCTACATCATGCTGGTGCCGCTGTTGCATCCGATCGCGCTGTCCTACGGGATCGACCCGCTGCATTTTGGCTTTCTCTTTGTCCTGAACCTGGTCATCGGCATGCTCACTCCGCCGGTCGGGGTCGTGCTGTTCGTCGTCTGCGGCATCAACCGGATCAGCATGCGGGATATCGTCGTGGCGCTGTGGCCCTTCATCACGTTCATGTACGCGGTGCTGGTCCTGTGCATGCTGTTTCCGCCGATCGTGACCTGGCTGCCGCGTCTTCTGGGTTACGGAGCCTGAGGTGGGACTGCGGCTGGGCATGGTGCTGCCCTCGTCGAATACGGTCGTCGAGCCGGTGGCCATCGCGATTGCCGCCGACCTGCCCGGCACGGCCGTGCATTTCGCCCGCTTTGCGCTGACCGCAGTCAACGTCGCCGACCCGGCGGCGGCCTACTACGACTCCGGCGCCATCCTCGGTGCGGCACGGCTTCTGGCGGACGCGCGCTGCGACGCGATCTGCTGGAACGGCAGCGCCGGCGGCCTGGTAGGAATCGCGCGTGATCGTGCATTGGTGCGCGACATCAGCGCAGTGACCGGCATTCCCGCCACCACCTCCAGCCTGGCATTGCTGGCGGAGCTTGGGCGCCTTGGCACACACCGCATTGGCCTGGTCACGCTCAATACCCCGGCAATGAACGCGACCATCACCCGTCACTTCGCCGCCGAGGGTATCGAAGTGGTGGCCAGCACCCATCGCACCGACATGGTCGACAATTTCGCCATGGCGCAGGTGGACCCTCTTGAAGTTGCCGACGCAGTGCGCACCAGTGCGGGTCGGCCCGGGGTGCAGGCGGTGGTGGTCTACGGAACCAACACACGGGGCGCCAGCGTGGCTGCGCCGCTGATGCGCGAACTGGGCATGCCGGTACTGGATTCGGTCGCCTGGGGTGTTTTCGGAGCCATCCAGGCGTCGGGAACGGTACTTGCTTCTCAATCGAAGCTGCAGGGCTGGGGCGCCATGCCGAGCGGCGTAATCTAGGGCTGTGAATCTTCATCAACCAAGGGGTGCGAAAAAAATGAGCATCAATCGAATCGCTTCACTGGCGGCGTTTGCCGTCCTGTTCCCGGCCGTGGTCGCGGCGCAAACCCCTGCGGGAATGCGCGTGGCGGGCAATCTGTCGTCCAACGGCAAGCACGTCATCATGGAGCGCGGGTTCTTCACGGCGCTGCCCAAGCTTTCTGGCATCAACCTGAACGTCAACTTCAACACCATGGACCAGGTGAGCGTGCAGGCGGCTGACGCGCTGCGTCTCTTGCGCTCGGGTACCTTCGATGTCATGAGTGTGCAGATCGGCATGGCCTCGCGCGACGATCCGTTCTTCGAGGGCATCGACCTGATCGGCGTGTCGACCAACATGGCCGACCTGAAAAAGGCGGTCGACGCCTATCGCGACGCGTTCGACAAGCGCCTCTCGGCGCGCTTCAACTCCAAGGTTCTGACCCTGTGGCCTTTCGGCCCGCAGGTGTTCTACTGCAACACCGCGATCAAGACCCTGGACGACATGAAGGGCCTCAAGGTGAGGAGCTTCACCCCGTCCATGGCGGCCCTGATCCAGAGCCTCGGCGCGACGCCGGTGACCCTGCAGTTCAGCGAGGTGTATCCGGCCCTGCAGCGCGGCGTGGCCAACTGCGGCGTGACCTCGCCGACCTCGGGCAACTCCGGCAAGTGGCCGGAGGTGACGACGCATTTCCTGCCGCTCTCGGTCTCGGGGTCGGTGCAGGGGCACTTCGTCAATCTCGACTACTGGAAGAAGTTCTCCGGCGAGGAGCAAAAGAACCTCCTGAGCCAGTTCGCCAAGCTGGAAGGCAATCTGTGGGACCTGGCGATCCGCGCCAACCAGGATGCGATGAACTGCAACGTCGGCAAGGACCCCTGCACCGAGAACACCAAGTTCAAGATGAGCATGGTCGCGGTGTCGCCGGCGGACGAGAAGAAGGTGAAGGAGGCCGTGACCCGCGTCGTGCTGCCGCTGTGGAAGAACACCTGCAACAAGGTCGATCCCAAGTGCACCGAGACCTGGAACGCGACCGTGGGCCGGGCGCGTGGCTATCGAATTGAGTAGCGGCCAAAAGTGAAAACCTACTTTTGGCCGGACTGATTTGCGAGGATTCGCCGGCGGAGCCGGTCGAATCCTCGAGGAAAAGGCGCCGCAAGATCGCCTGGACGCGAAGGGGGGAACGTCATGCCGGACAACCTGTTTTCGCGCTGGCTTGAGCGCGGTGTCGACATTCTGGTGCTGCTGTCGGGATGGTGGCTGATCGCGTTTTCGCTGGCCAGCTGTTTCGAGATGGTGTCGCGCAAACTCTTCGCCTTCAGCCTGCAGGGCGTCGACGAGGTCGGCGGCTACACGCTCGCGGTGACCAGCGCGATCGGCTTTTCCTACACCCTGATCACGCGCGGGCATACGCGCGTGGACTTCCTGCTTGCCAGGCTGCCGGCGGGCTTGCGCAGCTTTCTGAACTGGTTTGCCATGACGTCGCTTTCGGCGATGGCGCTCTTCGGCATGTACCGTGCGTCCAACGTGCTGTCGGAAACGATCGAGTTCCAGAGTACGGCGACGACCCCCCTGCAGACCCCGCTGTGGATTCCGCAGGGCATCTGGTTCGTTGGATACGGCCTGTTCGCGCTGATCTCGCTCTACCTCGCGGTGCACGCGACGCTGCTCCTGCTGCGCGGCCGCCGCCGCGAACTCGACCTGGCCTACGGTCCGCAGACCCTGGACGAGGAGATCCAGGCCGAAGCCGGTGAAGTCATGCGCGATGTCGCACGCGGGAGCGCGCGGTGATCGGCCCGCTGGAAATCGGCATCGGCTTCGCGCTGATGCTGGCGCTGATGTTCCTGGGCCTGCACGTGGCCGTGGTGATGTTCGCGGTGGCGCTCCTGGGCGCGTCGCTTTACCTGGGCAAGAGCGCGGTGTTCGCCTTCGGCAACCAGCTGTGGGGGGCGACCGAGGACTACGTGCTGCTGTCGATCCCGCTCTACATACTGCTGGGCGAGATTCTGGTGCGCGGCGGCTCGACCGACAAGATGTACCACTCGCTGTCGGATTGGCTGAACCGCCTGCCCGGGGGGCTGCTGCACACCAACATCGGCGCCTCGGCGCTGTTCTCGGCCGTCTCGGGCTCGTCGGTGGCGACCGCAGCGACGATTTCGACCATCGCGCTGCCGACTTTCAAGGAGCGCAGCTACGACGTGCGCCTGGTGCTGGGCTCGATCGCCGCCGGCGCCTCGCTGGGCAACTTGATTCCCCCGGGCATCGCCTTCCTGGTCTATGGCGCCATGACCGAGACCTCGGCCGGGCGCCTGTACGCCGCGGGCGTGATCCCGGGGCTCATCATGACGCTCATCTTCATGCTCACCATCATGATCATCGCCTGGGCGCGGCCGCAATTGGCATCGGCCGGGCGGGCCGAGGCCGATCCGCCGCTGGCCGAGAAACTCGGCCGCCTGAAGCATCTGCTGGCGCCCCTGGCGGTGTTCCTGGTCGTCATGGGCGGCATCTACACCGGCTGGGCCACGGTGACCGAGAGCGCCGCCCTGGGGGTGGCCTCCTCGCTGGTGGTCGCCGCGCTGTACCGCAAACTCACCGTGCCCATGCTGCACGAGTCGTTTCGCGCCACCGCGCGCCTGACCGCGATGAGCATGCTGATCCTGGCGGCCGCGTTCTATCTCAACTTCGTGCTGGGCCTCTTGGGTGTGACCCAGTCGGTGGCCGGGATGGTCAAGGCCCTCGAGGTGTCGCCGGTGATGCTGCTGTGGGTGCTGGCAATCATGTATCTGCTGCTGGGCGTCTTTTTCGAGACCCTGCCGATGCTGGTCGGCACCCTGCCTATCGTCTTCCCGATCATCACCGCGGCAGGCATAGACCCGGTGTTCTTCGGTGTCTTCATGGTGCTGATGTGCGAGATATCCCTGATCAGCCCGCCGGTCGGCATGACTCTCTACGTCATCCAGGGGGTGCGCGGCGAAGGCTCGATCAAGGAGGTGTTCCAGGGGACCCTGCCCTTTTTCGCCTCGATGATCGTCATGACCGGCCTCCTGATCCACATGCCGCAGATGGCGCTGTGGTTGCCGAATCTGGCGTTCGGCAAGTAGCCTCCTGCCATGCCCGAACTCCCGGGCCAACCGTTTCTTTGCATGGCACCTACCGGTGCCGATAATTTTCCGCGTACGGTCGCGACATTGCCCCGCGGGTGCTTTCATCTATCATCCGATGCCTCCGTGGCCCAATCCACGCGATGCCCGACATAGATCATGGAACTTTCCCCACAAGCGCGACAGCTGCGCGACTTCTATTACAAGACCGCGCTCAAACTTCCGCCCGAGAAGGACTTTGTGCACGGCCAGCGTGTCGTCGACCGCCCGAGTCTTTTCACCATTGAAAGCCTGCGGACCCACCTGAACAACCCGCTGCTGCGGCCCGAGTACTTCAGGCTGTACTGGAAAGGCAAGGAGGTCGACTGCGCGCCGGCGATGGGTCACAAGCTGATCCAGGGCTCGCAGGTGCCGCTTTTCAACAAGGGGATCCTCGAGCAGTATCTGGCCAATGGCGCTGCGGTCGTGCTCGAGGCGATCGATCTGTTCGATCCGATGATCAACGCCATTTGCGGCGCGATCGAGTCAGCCGGGCAGTACCTGTTTGTGAATTCGGTGGCGTTTTTCTCGCAGGCTGCCGGAGGCGAGGCCTACTCCGGACATGTCGATACCGCCGATGTGCTCGTGTTGCAGCTGGCCGGGCGCAAGAAGTGGTTCATCCATGAGCGCCAGCATCCGCGCTGGGTTGACACGAGCGAGCTGGATGCCGCTGCGCGCGGCCCGGTGCAGGCCGAAATTGTCATGGAGCCCGGCGACGCGCTTTTCATGCGCAGCTACACGCCGCACCTGGTAGAGACCGCTGACGACTATTCGTTGCACCTGGCTTTCGATATCTGCGATCGGCGCATCAATGCCGATACCTCGCTGGACATGCTTTTGCATTACTACAACAGGGACGCGGCGGCGCCCTATGCGCCGACAGCGGTCGTGCTCGAAAAGCTGGCGTCGCACATGAATTCTTCTGCCTATCGCGACGAGCTCGAAAGTCTTCTGACCAGAAACGGCGAGAGCTACAAGCTGGCGCGCACGATGTTCGGCACGAATCGGATCAATGCACTCGATCGCTGGATAGCCAGCGAGGCCACGCGCAAGCGCTGAGCATTCGGCGTTCCGGCGCAGAGGCGTGGGGCCGGGGTGTGACGGGCAGGGTGATCGCGCCCGCCTTCCTGTGCACCGGATCAGACGCGCCGCGAACCATGGTGGCGGCGCTCGCCTCCCAGCGCTGCCAGCAGGTGATTGAGGGCCAGTTGGGCCTGGCGGGCGCGGTCCCCGGAGGAACTGTCGCGCTCGTGCATGATCCAGCCGGCCATGGCGCCGCGCAGGGTCGCGCGGCCCTGGTCTGACTGCGCGAGCGCATTCAACTCGATCAAGGCCGTGGTCGCGGTGAGCCCCTCCTCGTGGACGATCGCGGTGACCGCGATGTCGATGTCCGCCGGGGTGACTTCGCCACCAAGGATCTCGCAGACCTCGTCACGCAGGTCCTCGTAGCGTCCGATCATGAATGCCTCCTCCGCGCGTTCATCGAGACTTCATCGCGCAGTCATAGGAAAACTACACCCACCGTGCCAGCGGGATTTGATCTTGCGCAATCGCAGCGCGTTTCCCGCGCACACGCGGGTACCCGACCCGCATAATGTTCGCTGGCAGTCGATCAGCCGCCGCGCCGCCGTGCGCGGCCTTTCTGCCATTGGAGGACACATGACCGATGTCACCGCGATTCTGGGCGCCGAAGCCGCAGGCCTCTTGACCCACACCTGCAAGACCATCCCCGCGCAGGCATTGCATCTGCCTGGGCCGGACTTCGTCGACCGGGTCTTCGCGCCTTCGGATCGCTCCGCGCCGGTGCTGGGGAGTCTGGCGCGCCTGTACGGGCACGGGCGCCTGGCTGGCACCGGCTACCTGTCGATCCTGCCGGTGGACCAGGGGATCGAGCATTCGGGCGGCGCCTCGTTCGCCAAGAACCCTGCGTATTTCGACCCGGAAAATATCGTCAAGCTCGCCATCGCGGGTGGCTGCAACGCGGTCGCATCGACCCTGGGGGTGCTGGGCGCCGTTTCGCGCCGCTACGCACACAAGATTCCCTTCCTGGTCAAGATCAACCACAACGAGTTCCTGACGTACCCCAACAAGTACGACCAGATCATGTTCGCCAATGTCAGGCAGGCGCGCGACATGGGCGCTGCGGCAGTCGGCGCGACGATCTACTTCGGCTCTGCCGAATCGAGCCGGCAGATCATCGAGGTGTCGCAGGCCTTCGCCGCCGCGCACGAGATGGGCCTGGCCACGGTGCTGTGGTGCTACTTGCGCAATCCTGCTTTCAAGAGCGACCGCGACTACCATGTGTCGGCCGACCTGACCGGTCAGGCCAACCACCTGGGCGTGACCATCGAGGCCGACATCATCAAGCAGAAGGCACCGGAGAACAACGGCGGCTACCTGTCGCTCAACAGCAAGGAAAATCCCTACGGCAAGACCGACAAGCGCATGTATTCAGACCTGGCGACCGACCACCCGATTGACCTGACCCGCTATCAGGTGGCCAACTGCTACATGGGGCGCGCGGGCCTCATCAACTCCGGCGGCGCCTCGGGCGAGAACGACCTGCACGACGCGGTAAAGACTGCGGTGATCAACAAGCGCGCGGGCGGCATGGGTCTCATTTCCGGGCGCAAGGCGTTCCAGAAGCCGATGGCCGACGGCGTCGCGCTACTTAACGCAATCCAGGACGTATATCTCGACCCGGCAGTGCATATCGCCTGACGCGCGGCGCGGCTCAGTCGGCGCGCACCCCGGCGCTCTTCACCAGCACCGCCCAGCGGGCAGTGTCGCGCTCGATGAGCGCGCCAAGCGCCTGCGGGGTACTCGGGTCGACGCGCATGCCAAAGCCTTCCACCCGGCGCGCGAACTCCGGTTCACGCAGGATACGGACGATCTCGGCATTCAGGCGCGTCTGGATTTCGGCGGGCAGCCCGCCGGGACCGAGTACTCCGAACCACGCCGTCCCCTCGTAGCCGGAATAGCCGAGTTCGGCCATCGTCGGCACTGCGGCAGCCGCAGGCACACGCGCACCACCGGTGACTGCAAGCGCGCGCAATTTGCCGGCACGCCAGTGCGGCAGTGCACTTTGCAGGTTGTCGAACATGAACTGCACGTCGCCGCGCAAGAGCGCCTCGGTTGCCGCCGGGTTGCCCTTGTAAGGGATGTGCACGATCTCCAGGCGCTCGCTGGATCGCAGGTGCTCGCCCAGCAGGTGGTTGATGGTGCCGCTGGTCGGCGACGCGAAGTTTATTGTCCCGGGTCGTTCGCGCGCCAGGCGCAGAAGGTCCGGCACCACCTGTACGGGCGAGGTGGCCGGAACGACCAGCATGGTCGGAATATCGACGACCTTCGTGATCGGCGCCAGGTCGCGGCGCGGGTCGTACGGCAGGTTGGCGAACAGGCTCACGTTCACCGCCAGCGACGAGGCGCCGGTGAGCACAAGCGTGTAGCCGTCCGGGGCGCTCTTGGCCACATGATCGGTGCCGAGGTTGCCGCTGGCGCCCGCGCGATTGTCGACGAGAACGGGCTGCCCGAGCGGCCCGCGCAGGCCATCGGCGATCAGCCGCGCCATGAGATCCGACGGCCCACCTGCGGGAAACGGCACGACCAGGCGCACCGGCCGGGACGGGTAGGCCTGCGCGTGCACCGTGCCCGTGCAAAGCAGTGCGATCGCAACCAGTACAAGGCGAGTGATCATGGGTACTCCTCCGCGGAAAAATTCGCCGGGTCCAGGCTGTGGCTGATGAGCAGCGCACGCAGTGACTCCAAGAACGATCCTCGCCCGCCCGCGTACGCACGGTAGGCGCGGGCGTCTGCGCAGTCGGCCGCGATGCGTGCGATGAGCGCATCCGTATTCGCCGCCGGGAGAATGTGCAGGCGACCACGCCCCGGCGCGAGCGTCGGATCGGCTGCGAGTCTGTGCGCCAAGTCATCATCGCCGTCGACGTGCAGATAGATGCGCTGTGGCATGCCAAGCGCGATGGCTGAGCGCACGATGGCGAGCATCGGAGCGAGGCCGAAGGCGTCGCAGGCCGCGAGAATCGGCCCGAGGTGTTCGTCGTGCAGGTAGGCCTGCCCGTAGGGGCCGCGCACTTTAGCGCGTGTCCCCGGCGCGGCTGCCGGCGGCGTACCCGCTGCGTGCAACAGGTGGAATTCGAGCAGTTTTGCCTCGGGCGCATTGGCCATGGCCAGTCGCGCCGCTGCGCCGCCGGTGAAGTCCACGACGGCGAACTGCCCGGCAACGAAATTGAACGGGCCGCCCCTATCGATCGATAGGGCCACGATGGTCCGGGTGGGGCCTGCCGACAGCGTATCGACCACCGTGCACTCCAGTTCCCGTTCGGCGTGCACGATGGCGCCGCCGATCTCGACGACCGACACGACGCAGTCGCTGCGCGGGCGCGCCTGGCAAGCGAGGATCAGACCGCGCGCGCGTTCGTCGGTCGAGAGCGCCAGTGGGTTGTAACGATCGCCCAACTCGACCTCGCCTGCAACGAGCAGCGACTTGCAGGAGCCGCACTGACCTTGCTGGCAGGCGAACGGATAGTCGATTCCCTCGAAGAGCGCGCACTCGAGAATGGTCTGGTCCGCCGCCACGCTGATGCTGCGTCCGAACTGCTCGATGCGCACTTGATGCGCCATGGTTCAGTGCGCGTCGGCAACGACCGGCAGCGCGGTCAGGCGGCGACTTGCGGTGCGATCCATGAAGACAATCTCGTCGGTGGCGATCGCGTAGTTCGGGAAGCGGCGCAGGAACCCCGCGACGGCCAAACGCAACTCCATGCGCGCGAGGTTGGCGCCCAGGCAGTAGTGGACGCCATGTCCGAGCGTAGCGTGGCGATTGGGGTTGCGCTCGATATCGAGGGTGTCCGGATCGGCGAACCTCGCCGGATCACGATTGGCTGCGCCGATCATGATGTGCAGGATGTCGCCCTCGCGGATGCGCTGGCCGCCGACCACAAAGTCGCCGCGCGCGGTACGGATGCCGCGCTGGGTCGGCGCCTCGAAGCGCAGAAACTCCTCGGCGGCAAGATTGATCAGCTGCGGTTTCGCCCGCAGCCCGGCAAGCGCCGCGGGAAAGCGCTGCAGCGACAGCAGTGCCAGAGAAATTGCGCTGCGCGACGTGCCGCCCCCTGCCACCGCCATCATGTTGCAGTTCGCGAAGACCTCGAGATCGGTCAGTCGTTCACCGTCGACTTCGGCCTGCACCATCGCACTGATCAGGTCGTCGCCCGGGCTCTCGCGGCGCGCACGAATCAACGGCAGGAAGTAATCCTCCTGGGCGTCCAGATTCGCCAGCTGCTCGGCGCCAATCGCCTCCGGGTCGGGTGCCACCGGCTGGAACAGGAAATTCGAGTTGCGATCGCTCCAGTGCCGGATCAGCGCCTCGTCGGCCGCGGGCAGGCCAAGCAGGTCGATCATCACGAGTACCGGCAAGCGCGCCGCGAAATCGAGATAGGCGTCGAACGATTCGCGGCCGGCCAGGCTGCCGAGCAATTCCTCGACGCGCCGCTCGATGCGCGGCCGCATGAGTTCCATCGCACGCGGCGTCAGCGCGCGCATGAGCAGGACCTTGAGGCGATCGTGATATGAGTCGTCGCGGTAGAGCAGCCACTTGGTGTAGTGCGCGACCACGCTCGAGAAGCGCTCGCGGTCCACGCGCGGCAGATAGGACCAGAGCGTCTCGACTCTGTCGACCGAGAGGTCGGCATTGCCCTGCAGATCGAATACATCGGCATAGCGCGTGAAAAGCCAAGCCCCGGCCTGCGCAGACCAATGCACCGGCTCGCGCTCGCGCAGGCGATGGTAGAAGGGGTAAGGATCATGGACCGCATCGCGGCTGAACAGTCCGAAGCTGTCCGCAGCGGATTCGCCCGGCGTCACAGAACGCATCATGAGCGGTGCAGGAGCCATCGCGGGATTGTATGCCGCTGTCAGCTTCGAGCGACCCGATCAGCCACCAGTTGAGCAAAGGCGCGCGTACCCAAGCTGCCGCCGAGATCAGCGGTACGCGTGGCCGGGTCGGCGAGCACGCCATCGACCGCGCTGCCGATGGCATGCGCCGCCGCCTGCAATGCGGCGTTGTCGCGGCGCT
>JBJXGS010000084.1:0-3412 GCA_046160545.1 Burkholderiales bacterium | reverse complement strand
CTGCCGGTGGAAGCCTGCCGCGGCATCGCCGTCATGGCACGCGCGATCGGCCTGGTTGGGCACATCCTCGAGGAGATCCGTTCGCCGATGGCGATCAAGCTCTGGCAGGAGACCGAGGCCCGGGTCTCGGTACGTCCGGCGGCACTTGGCGGTTCTCGATAGCCACTTCAACAGACGGGCCGGAGAGCGCCAAAATGCAAGTCCTTGCACGGTTGCGCAACGGCCTTATGGCTGCGCTCATGTTCGCTGCCGGCGCGGTTTGGGCCCAGGCACCCGCTCCGGAGTCGCCCGCTGCACCTGCAGCTCCACCGGTGAGCGCACCCGGACCGACGGTGGCGGTCGAGGCCGGCTCGATTGAGCGAGTCGCGGGGACAGTGCTGGTTTCCGCCGGTGGGGTCACCCGGGTGGCCCGCCCGGGCGAGCGCTTGAATGTCGGCGAAATCCTGCTTACCGAGCCTGGCGCGGAGGCGCTCGTGCGTCTGCGCGATCAGTCGACGCTGGCGCTCAGGCCCGGCTCGCGTCTGCTCGTTGAAGACCTGCGCCTGCAGGACCCGGCCGGCGATGCGCTATCGGCGAATCTCTTGCGCGGCACGCTGCGCTACGTGAGCGGGCTGATCGCACGCGCGCGGCCGCAGGGCGTGGTCTTTCGCACTCCCACGGCCACCGTGGGCATACGCGGCACCGATTTCGAGATCGCTATCGTCCCGGAAGGCGAGCGCGACCGAGCCGGGGTCTACAACTATGTGCACGACGGCAGCACCAACATCGCGCTTGCCAGCGGCGAGAACCTCGATGTGGCGCGCGAACTGACAGGCTTTGCGCCGGAAAGCCCGCAACCCGGCGAAGCGGCGCTGCAATTGTTGCGCGAGCGCCCCGCCTTCCTGCGCGGCGGGGGATTTGACGCGATGATGCTGCAGTCCGGGCGCCCGCCGCCGCAGATCTTCATGCCGCGCATGCGCTAGGCGCCAAGCGCGCCTGTGCGGCGCAAGCTCGTACTAGTTCAGAAGCGAACCGCGATATTGGCCAAGAGCACGTCGTTCTTGAATTGCTTCCGGCCGGTCTCGGAGGTGAACAGGAGGCCGCCGCTGACCGCTCCGCGCGAGGCGATGTTCACGCCCAGCGACACGAGCAGGCTGTCCTTGTCGTTGGCAGGGGTCTGGCCGCGGAACGTGGGCGCCTGCGGGCTTTGCAAGTCGTAGATGTAGGTGAGCCCGACGTAAGGCACCAGCACGCCGGCGTTGAAGGCGACCTGGCCGCCGGCGCGCAGCTGCGACACCCGCAGCGTCGAGGCAGGGACCGGTCCGCCGACTGCCGCCGGGGTGAAAGTGAACGCGGCGATCTTGTCCTCGTTGGTCACCCAGTTGATCTTGCCCGACCACTGCATGCTGCCGGACACCTGCGCGTAGCTGAGCGCCAGCGAGGTGAACGTCCGGTCCGAGGTGGTCGAGCCGCTCGCCGAGGGCGCCGGGTTGGGGCTGTTGTCGAGCACGTCGATGTCGTTCTTTCCGAACCCGATGCTGGCGTCGATGAGCCAGTTGCGGCCCAGCGGGATCGACACGTACGGAGCGATGTTGTAGCCGCTGGCGTTGATGCGGCCGTTGTTGAGGCTTTGCGCCGTGACGCGGGTGCGATCCCAGGTGGCTGCCACGCCGGCGACGACACCGCCGCCGAAGGTGTAGTCGACCCCCAGCATCGTAAGGCCGACATTGCCTCCCGACTGGGTCGGCTGGAACGAGTTGCCGACCTGATTCTCGCCGATGGCCAACCAGGCGTTCCAGCGGGCAGCGCCCGCAGCTGCCAGGCCGGACTGGCCCGCCAGGCTTTCGCGACGCAGGCCGGTGAAGGCCGGGCGGGCCGATGTCGGTCCCAGGCCGGGTGTGATCAGTGTCGCGGTGGTGATGTTGGGGTTACTCAGGGAGGAGCGCTGGATGTCCCGGCCGGACTCTCCAAGGGAGCAGATGTTGCTTGAGGACTGGCTGGACTGGCAGCCATTGGCCAGTGCCGCAGGCGCGACCTGCATCAGTGCCGCGCCTGACAGAGCAGCGACCATCAGGGAATGGCGAAAGTGAAAGGACATGGGCTTCTCGTCGAATCTCGATTGGGACCGGGCGCCGCGGCGCTAGGCGATGGGTTAGGTTCCTCGCAATGGTCGTGCGAGCGCGGAACGCCAGGGAAATAGCCTGGCGACGATACTCCCTTCGCCCCTCCGTTTGCAAACCTTCCTGCGGCGTCGACCAAAAAAACGTGGCGTCATGGCGACAATCGACTGCAACTCATTAAGAGCCAGGAAAGCGCATGTATCCGACCCGCCTTCGAATCCGTCCCGGCTCCCCGCGGCGTCGACCATCGCGTCAGCCCGGCCCGCCGCGCGCGCAGTCGGTTATTGCAGAACGATGCGCCCCGCCAGGGCCTGCAATTCCTCCATCGGCGGATTCTTGCGCGGCCAGGCCAGGGTCACGCCATCTTCGGCGTGGCGCGGCAGCACGTGCAGGTGCAGGTGCGGCACGGTCTGCCAGCCGGCGGCGCGGTTGGCCTGCAGTACCGTGATGCCGGCGGGGGCGAAGGCCTTTTCGACCGCGCGCGCGATGCGCTGGGCGACACTCATCAAGGCCGCAGCGGTTGCCTGGTCCGCGTCCATCAGGGTCTCGTAGGGACGAATGCTGGCGACGATCACGTGTCCCGGATTGACCTGCCCGGCATCCATGAAGGCGAAGACCAGGTCGTCGGCATAGACCCTGGCGCACGGCAATTCGCCCTGGTAGAGGCGTTCGAAGATCGTCGGCATGATGCTCCTGTGATTGAATCGAAGTCCCGGTCCGGTATTGGATCACGAGGAGGGGGTGACCATGGCGATCGCCAATGCGTTGATTGATGTGCTCAAGCGCGAACTCAAGGCGCGCTCCATCACCTACGCCCACGTCGCCAAGCGCCTGGGCCTGTCCGAGGCCAGCGTCAAGCGCATGTTCTCCACGCGCGATTTCATGCTCTCGCGCCTGGATGAAATCTGCGATCTGGCCGGCATCGACCTGTCGGACCTGGCGCGCGGCGTCGCCGCGCGCGAGACGCTCCTGACCCGCTTGAGCCTGGCGCAGGAAAAGGAGCTGGTCTCCGACATCCGCCTCCTGGCCGTCGCGGTGTCGTGCATACATCACCTGAGCTACGAGCAGATCCTCCACTACTACGCGTTCACCGAGGCCGAACTGACCGGACTCCTGGCACGGCTGGACCGCTTGAAGCTCATCGAACTGCAGGCCAATAACCGCATCCGCCCGCTTGTGGCGCGCGCATTCACCTGGCTGCCGCAGGGCCCGATCCAGAGCTTTTTCTACGCCCAGGCGCAGGCTGATTTTTTCCGCAGCCGCTTTGACGCCCCGGGCGAGGCCCTGGTGTTTGCCAGCGGCCGGCTCTCGGC
>JBJXGS010000083.1:0-31804 GCA_046160545.1 Burkholderiales bacterium | reverse complement strand
GGCGATTTCGGGTCGGACGCGCTGCTCGCTGGGGAGGTGGTGGTCGTCGACGACGTCGACGCCGACCCCCGAATTCCCGATGACATTCGCAGGGCGATGAAGCTGCGCGGCGTCCGCGGTACCGTCGTCGTGCCGCTGATGCGCAGCGGCGCCCTGACCGGCATCCTCGCGGTCAATCGCGCCATGGCCGGCGCGGTCGACCGACACAAGATCGACATTCTCAAGGTGTTCGCCGACCAGGCCGTCATCGCCATCGAGAACGTGCGCCTTTTCGAGGCCGAGCAGGCACGCTCGCGTGAACTCGAGGAGTCGCTGAATTATCAGACCGCGACTTCCGATGTGCTCCGGGCGATCAGCCGCACCACCTTTGACGTGCAGGCGGTCAAGACTTCGCTGGCATCTTCCGCAGCGCGGCTGTGCCGTGCCGACGTCGCCTCGTACTTTCGCTTCGACGGCACGGCCTTCAGCTGGGATGTCGGCGTCGATATCAACCCCGCGTACGAGGAGATCGAGCGCAATGCGCGCATCGAACTGAATCGTGGCACGCTGGTGGGGCGCGCCGGGCTCGAGCGCCGTACCGTGCACATCATCGATGCGATGATCGACCCTGAATACGCGGTCAAGGGCGAGGCGCAGGTTGGCGGCGTGCGCACCATGCTGGGCGTGCCGATGCTGCGCGACGGTAGGCTGTTGGGCGTTTTCGCCATCGCCCGCCAGCGGGTCGAGGCCTTCAGCGAGCGGCAAATCGAGCTGGTGACAATGTTCGCCGACCAGGCGGTGATCGCGATCGAAAACGCCAGGCTGTTAAGCGAAACGCAGGAAGCGCTGGAGCAGCAGCGCGCCTCAGCCGAGGTGCTCAACGTCATCAGCAACTCGGTCGAAGACGCCGAGCCGGTGTTCAAGGCCATCGCCGGCGCATGCCAGACCTTGTTCTCCTCCGACCAGGTCGTGGTGTCCTTAGTCGATGACGACGGCATAGTGCGCCACGCCCACATGAGCACCTCTGGGGAGTGGTCGCAGGAGCAAACCGACAACGCGTGGCGCGCGCTCAACGAAGGCTTCCCGCGTCCGCTCAACCAGTCCTATCAGGCCTACCCATTGCGGAGGCGCCAGGTCGTCCACTACCCCGACATGGCCCACGGCCCCGGGGTTCCGGACGGCATGCGGGAGATCACGCGCTCGGTCGGCAATTTCTCGATGCTGATCGCACCCATGCTGCGCGAAGATCGCGGCATCGGCACCATCCATCTGGTGCGCACGCCGCCGCGTCCCTTCACCGACAAGGAACACGCGCTCCTCAAGACCTTCGCCGACCAGGCGGTGATCGCGATCCAGAACGCACGGCTTTTCAACGAGACGCAGGAGGCATTGGAGCGGCAGACCGCGACCGCCGACATCCTCAAGGTCATCAGCAGTTCACCGACCGACGTGCAGCCGGTGTTCGACGCGATTGCCGAGAGCGCCAGGGCGCTGTGCGGCGCTTCCGTCTGCCTGGTCACGCGCTTTGACGGCGAGTGGGCGCACCTGGTGGCGTTGTGCGGCGTGTCGCGCGAAGCCGACGAAGCGTTCCGTACCGCCTTCCCGGTGCGGCCGACAAGCTCCACGGTGACCGGGCGTGCCATCCGCGACCGCGAGCCGGTGCAGATCGCCGACGTGAGGGCCGACCCCGACTACGACCTCAAGGGCCCCGCCGCGCAGGCCAATAACCGCAGCAATCTGGCCGTGCCGATGATGAAGGACGGCCAGGTCATCGGCACGGTCGTCGTCGCCCGCCCCGAGGCGGGGTTGTTCCCGGAAAGACTGATCAAGCTCTTGCAGACCTTCGCGGACCAGGCCGTCATCGCAGTCGAGAACGTGCGCCTGTTCAATGAAACGCAGCAGGCGCTGGAGCGGCAGACGGCGACCGCCGAGGTCCTGAAGGTCATCGCTGGCTCGCCCTCGGACGTGCAGCCGGTGTTCGACGCCATCGCGGCGAGTTCCAACCGCCTGCTCGGCGGCTACTCGACGATGGTGGCGCGCATCGAGGGCGATGCCATGCACCTGGTGGCGTTCACCCCCACCACGCCGGAAGGCGACGCCAGGCTGAAGGCCATGTTCCCGGTCGCGATGGAGGCGTTTCCGGTTGGCGCAGCAATCGTGCGTGGCGAGATGGTGCCCATCACCGACACCGAGGAAGTCTGGGGCGAGACGCAAAGGCTCCGCGACACGGCCCGTGCTCGCGGTTGGCGCAGCGCGCTCTTCTGCCCATTGCTGCGCGATGGCCAGTCCATCGGCATGATCAGCGTCACCCGGCGCGAGCCCGGAACCTTTGCGCCGCACCAGGTGGAACTGCTCAAGACCTTCGCCGACCAGGCGGTGATCGCGATCCAGAACGTGCGGCTGTTCAACGACACGCAGGAAGCGCTGGCCCACCAGACCGCCAGCGCCGACATCCTGCGCGTCATCAGCGGCTCACCGACCGATGTGCAGCCGGTGTTCGATGCCATCGTCACCACGGCAGTCAGTCGCCTGGGCTGCGACTTGGCCTTTGTGCAGACGGTCAACGACAACACCTACTCGCCGAAGGCCATGGCGACGCCGGCCGGCCTCGCGCCGGTGCCGGGCATGCAGGTGATGCCGGTGGACCCGTCGGTCAACTTCCCGTCGCGCGCCATCGCCTCGAAGACGAAGTTGCATGTACCCGACTGGTCGGCGATCGAGCTGCCCCCGCACGAGAACGTGCGTCACCAGCAGCTCGGCGTGAATTCGTCGCTCTATTTGCCCCTGTTGCGCGGGGAGAGCTGCGTCGGCCTCCTGACACTGGCAAGCAAACGGCCCAACGCCTTCAACGACAAGGCCGTCGCGCTGGCCGAGTCCTTCCGCGACCAGGCCCTGATCGCCATCGAGAACACAAGGCTGTTCAACGAGACACAGGAAGCACTGGAGCAACAGAGGGCGAGCTCGGATGTCCTGCAGGTGATCGCGGGATCGATGGCGGATGCGCAGCCGGTCTTTGCGAAGATCCTGGAGAGTTGCGGACGGCTGTTCCGCGGTACGGGCCAGGCGCTGAACCTGCTGGATGACAACGACGTGGTGCATCTGGCTGCCCAGCAGTTGACGCTGAAGGGATGGAAGCAGAAGCTCAGCGATGCGCAGCAGGCAGCGTTGCGCGACTTGGACCACACCGCTTACCCGATCAAGTTGAGCGCGAAGGAGGCCGCCTGGATGCGTCGTGGCAAGCGCGTGTACAGCTTAAGCGACGTGCTGAACGACCCCAGGGCGGGGCCGGCCATGCGCGCATCGGCCCTGGCCATCGGGTTCTCCTACGCGCAAATGGGCGCGACGATGTTCTCCGGCGACAAGTGCATCGGCAGCATCGTTGTCAATCGACCTGCTGGCGACGGTTTCACGGCCAAGGAGCAGGCGCAATTGATGTCGTTTGCCGACCAGGCGGTGATCGCGATCCAGAATGCGCGGCTCTTCAAGGAAACGCAGGAAGCGCGCGCCGCTGCGGAGGCCGCCAACGAAGCCAAAAGCGCATTCCTCGCCACCATGAGCCACGAGATCCGCACGCCGATGAATGCGGTCATCGGCATGAGCGGTCTTCTGCTCGACACGCCCTTGAATGACGAGCAGCGCGACTACGCAGGCACGATCCGCGATTCGGGCGACGCGCTGCTCACGATCATCAACGACATCCTCGACTTCTCCAAGATCGAGGCCGGGCGCATGGACATCGAGATGCACCCGTTCGACCTGCGCGAGTGCGTCGAGTCGGCGCTCGATTTGATCGGGACGCGCGCCACCGAGAAGCACCTCGACACGGCCTATGTGTTCGAGGGCGACCTGCCGGTGGCGATCAACGGCGACCTGACGCGCCTGCGTCAGGTGCTCTTGAACCTGCTTGCCAATGCGGTCAAGTTCACCGAAAAGGGCGAGGTGGTGCTGACAATTGCCGCCAGGCCGCTCGAGGGGCAGGACCTGGAGTTGGCCTTTGCGGTGCGCGACACCGGCATCGGGCTCTCGGAGGATGGCAAGGGGCGCCTCTTCCAGTCGTTCTCCCAAGCCGACTCGTCCACCACGCGCAAGTACGGTGGCACGGGGCTGGGCCTCGCGATCTCGAAACGCCTGGCGGAGTTGATGGGCGGCACCATGTGGGTGGAAAGCGCCGGCCCGGGCCACGGCTCGACCTTCCGCTTCACCATTCGCGTCCAGGCGGCCAATCTGCCGGCCACGCGTTCGCGTGATCTGGTGGGCGTGCAGGCCGAGCTTGCCGGCAAAAAGCTCCTGATCGTCGACGACAACGCCACCAACCGCCGCATACTCGCGCTGCAGGCCGGCAAATGGGGCATGGTGTCCAAGGACACCGAGTTCCCGCACCAGGCCCTGCAATGGCTGGCTGAAGGCGAGCAGTTCGACCTGGCCATCCTCGACATGCACATGCCGCAGATGGATGGCCTGACCCTGGGGCGTTCCATCCGCAAAGGCCACGCCGCGCTGCCGCTGGTGCTGTTCAGCTCGCTCGGGCGGCGCGAGTCGGAAGACATGGACGGCGTATTCAAGGCCTATCTCGCCAAGCCGCTGCGCCAGTCGCAATTGTTCGACACGCTGGTGAGCCTCCTGGCGCGCGAAGTGGTGACCAAGACCGCCGCGACCGCACCGGGCAAGTCGCAGATGGACCCGGAGATGGGAGTGCGCCATCCGCTGCGCATCCTGCTGGCAGAGGACAACCTGGTGAACCAGAAACTCGCCACCCGCCTCTTGCAGCAGATGGGCTACCGGGCCGACATCGCCGGCAACGGCCTCGAGGCGGTGGAGTCGGTCGGCCGCCAGACCTACGACGTGGTGCTGATGGACGTGCAGATGCCGGAACTCGATGGCCTGGACGCCACGCGCCGCATCTGCGCCACCTGGTCACCGGACAAGCGGCCGCGCATCGTGGCGATGACCGCCAACGCCATGCAGGGCGACCGCGAGATGTGCCTGGCCGCCGGCATGGACGACTACATCACCAAGCCGATCCGCGTGGCCGACCTGATCAATGCCCTCAGCAACGTGACCGCACGCAAGGACCAGTAAATGAGCGAACCCGTCATCGACATGGCCGTCTACAACGAACTGGCCGACACCGCCGGCGCCGAATTCGCCGCCGAGCTGGCCGGCACCTTCATGGAGGAGGCGCCGGGCATGTTCGCCGAGCTGCGCGCCGCGCAGGCGGCGGGCAAGGCGGACGCCTTTCGCCGCGCAGCCCATTCGATCAAGACCAACAGCATCACTTTCGGCGCCAACCGCTTAGGCGCGATGGCGCGCGACATCGAGCTGGGCGGGCTCATTGCCGATGCCGCACCGCTGGACTCGCTCGAGGCCGAGTACCAGCGCGTGGCTGCGGCCCTCACGGAGATCGCGCGTGGCTGAGCGCGGCGCGCGACTGCTGGTGGTCGACGACAACAAGGTCAACCGCCTGCTCCTTACCCGCGGCCTGGAACTGCAAGGCCACCGCGTGGCCACCGCCGAGAACGGCCGCGTGGCGCTTGAGATGCTGCGCGCCGAGCTCTTCGACCTGATGCTGCTCGACATGGAGATGCCCGAGCTGGACGGCTTCGGCGTGCTCGAGCATATGGTCGGCGACACGGCACTGCGTGACATTCCGGTGATCGTCACCAGTTCGCTCGAGGGCGTGGGCGACGTCGTGCGCTGCATCGAATTGGGCGCAGACGATTTTCTGAGAAAGCCCGTCAACCCGGTGATCCTCAAGGCGCGCGTCAATTCCAGCCTGGAAAAAAAGCGCCTGCGCGACCTGCAAAAGGACCTGGTGCGGCGCTTCGCCACCTCGGCGGTGGCCGAAGACCTGCAGCGCTCGGGCTTCGCGCTGGGCGGGCGGCGCCTCACCTGCACGGTCATGTTCGCCGACATCCGCGGCTTCACCGCCCTGTGCGAGTCACAAGCGCCCGAGGAGACCATCGAACTCCTCAACAACTACTACGCGCTCATGTTCGATGCCATCGCTGGCCATGGCGGCGTGGTCAACCAGATGATCGGCGACGGGCTCATGGCCATCTTCGGCGCGCCCCTGCCCCTGCCGGAGCCGGCGCTGGCCGCCGCGCGCACGGCGCTGGACATGATCGAGACCATCGAACTCTTCAACCAGGAACGATCGGCGATGCAACGCGAGCCGATCCGCATCGGCGTGGGCATCGCCACCGGCGAAGTCGTCGCCGGCTATACCGGGACCGAAGACCGCGCGACCTACACCTGCATCGGCGACACGGTCAACCTGGCTGCGCGCCTCGAGGCGCACACCAAGGCGGTCGGGCGCGACATCCTGATCGACGGCGCCACCCAGGCGGAGCTTGGCAACCGCGTGCCGGTCGAGGCCCTGGAAGAGGTGCAGTTCAAGGGCAAGAGCGCGCCGGTACCGGTGTTCGCGGTGACCCCACAGGCGCAGCGGTAGGCAGGCAAGTCGCCTGAACTAAGCGCGTCCGACGCGCCCCGCCACCAGCCGCACCTTGCACGGCGCCGCAATCACCATGCACACGGCAGAAGCCACACTGCACGCGATTGCGAGCGCAAAGACCGGCGAATAGCTGCCGGTCGCATCATGGATGACGCCCGCCAGCCATGGGCCGAGCGCACCGCCGGCCATGCCGATACCCATGAGCATGCCGAAGATGCTGCCGAAGTTGCGCCCCTGGAAGATCTCCGAGACTGCCGCGCCCATCGCGCCGGTGAGTCCGTAGCCGATGAAGCCCTGCACGAACACCATGGCCCACAGGAGTGTCGTTCCCGGTACTTCGCGCATGACGATCAGCAAGACGTAGGTGAGCGCGAAGCCGGCATTGCCCAGGCCCCATATCCATTCGCGGCCGAAACGATCCGACAAATGGCCCATCAAGATCTGGCCGGGCACGGCGACCAGGCTCACGAAGCCCAGGGCCCAGGCTGCGTACATCGGCGCATGGCCGACCTCGATCAAGTACTTGGTCTGGTGCACCTGTACCGTGTACCAGGAGAACATGGCCGCGAACATCGCTGTTGCAAGCCACCAGAAGCGCGCGGTGCGAATCGCACGCGCAACTGTCCAATCGACGGCCGTCCAGGCGTGATCGACGATGTTCGGCGGCGGCGCGCCGGAGTCAAGCGGCGCGCCGTCACCGTCCGGGCGCAAGCCGAGGTCTTCGGGCCGGCGCCTCACCAGGAGGTTGAGCGGTACGAGCACCAGCAGCACCAGAAGCCCCGCTGCGGTCGCCGCGGCGCGCCATCCCTGCGCGACAATCAACGACTGCAGCCAGGGCATCATGAAAATCGAACCGACGCCGGCACCCGCGTAGGCGATGCTCGTGGCCAGGCCGCGCTTGCGCGCAAACCAGTTGGGCAGGTAGAGCCCCTGGCCGGTGTAGCCCAGGCAGGTGCTGCCGACGCCGACCAGCACGCCCAAGGTGAGATAGAGGTGCCAGGGTTGGCTCATGTGCGCCGCCAGAAATAGCCCAGCGGCGACACAGGCAATGCCTCCTTCGATGATGACCAGCGGTCCATACCGGTCCATGAGCCGGCCAAAGAGCGGGCTGGCGAAGGCGGTGATCAAAAAGCCAAAGGAAAACGCCCCTGCGGTCACACCGCGATCCCAGCCGAATTCGCTGACGATGGGCGGGAAGAAGAGCGAGAACGCCGTGCGCGCATTGACGCCGATGGCCATGGTCACGAAGGCGATCGCGACGATGACCCAGCCGTAGAAGAACGGCAGGCGGGTGATAAGGGGGCGCATGGACTGCTAGCGCAACTGCAAGCGGCCGATGGAACTGCACACCGCAAGGTCGGCGCCGATGACCTGCAGGACGGAGACCGTGTAGTCGCTGGCGCGCAGACGACCGGGAGGGACGCTGACGCGAAAGCCCGCCTTGGCATAGCCTGGGTGGCCGAGCGCGCGCGCGACGTCACGGCGTTCCAGGTTGCGCTGGACTTCGACCAAAAGACCGGGACCACCGGCGCGGTCCCAAAAGCGCACCCACGCGCGTTCCGGGATGTTCGGCGCTACGCCTGGGCGGGGCTGATTCGGGTCGGCGGCCCAGCCTGTAACCGTGAGGGGCTGCGACGCTTGAATGGTAACGCTCTCCTCGCCGACCGCCTGCTGATTGATCTGATCGATCGCACAGGCGCCACGCTGTTCAAGCAGCAGCTGGTTCGGCGTTGCCGGCGGCGTCGGAGCCGGTAGTTGTGTACCTGCAGGAGCCAGCAGTCGCAAGGTACCGCGCGCCTCCGGAACAACCGGCGCAGACGGCGAAACGGCAACGCCCCCCGGCGCGGTGAGAACTGCGATCGGCGGGATGATCGGAAACACCCCCGTCCGGGGCGGTTCGGTGGTCTGGTTCACCGCCGAAGCGGCGGGAGGCGCAGTCGGAATGGTTGCCGCGGGTGGTGGCTGGACGCTAGCGGCCGGTGGCACAGGCAAAGCGACCGCGGAAGGCGTCGGAGTGGGAGCCGCCGGGGCTGCAACATTCGCAGGTGCGGAAGGCTGCACGGCCACCGCAGGCGCGGACGCGGGCGGCGGCGCCTGGGGTGCTGGTACCGTCGGCGCCGGCGCTGCAGGCTTGCCGGCTGCGGGCGCGCTGGGTTCTGCCTGGGTGACTGTCGTGCCGCCGCGCGATGTGGCCAGCTCGCGGTCCAAGGTCGCGAGCAACTCGCGGAACGACGGCGAGAAATCGTCGTTGCTGCGTACCTCGCGCTGACGCGCTTCACCCTTGGCTACGCCGTCGACATAGTTGAGGGTTGCCAGGCTGGTCCAGTAGCGTGCGCTGCCTTCAAACATGTTGAAGGATTCGCGCCGCCAGTTGCCAACGCGCAGACCGGCGCGGGCAACACCGGTCAGGTGAAACGCGTAGCGGCGGGTGCGGCCGGCTTCCTGCGTCACGCCCTGGTGCTTGAGCGTTCCCGGCCCGTCGATCAGGCCGTTGACGCACTTGCCTGTCCACGTCACCGCGCCCTGCGCGGCGATCTCCTTCTGGCGCGCGACCGACGTGGCCGAGCCGCGCAACTTGCAGCCACCCGACTCGACGAACTCCTGCAAGGCTTCGGCCCGCGCCGCCGGCGAATTGCCACCCAGGAGCAGCATCGCGGCCAAGAGGGTGAAGCCGCGGCACATCGCCGGCATTGCCTCAGGCAGTCGCACTGGCGGCGGTAAGGGTGGCCATCTGCGCCGGCGTCAGGACCACGTCCACCGCGGCGATGAGGTCGTGCAACTGCGTCAAGTCCGTCGCGCTGGCGATCGGCGCGGTGACGCCCGGCCGCGCCATCAGCCAGGCCAGCGCGATGCGCGTCGGGTTGGTGCGATGCTCGGCCGAGACCGCATCGAGCGCCGCGAGGATGCGCAGGCCCCGCGCGTCCAGATAGCCCATTGCGGTGGCGGCACGCGGGCTCGCGCCGCCCGGCATTCCCGGCCGGTACTTGCCGGAGAGAAAGCCGCTGGCCAGCGAGTAATAGCCGATGACGCCGATGTTCTCGCGCTCACACAGAGGCATGAGCGCAGCCTCGTACTTGGCGCGCACCACCAGGTTGTACTCGGGTTGCAGGCTCACATACTCAGGCAGGCGCAGCTTGCGCGCGACCGCAAGCGACTCGGCCAGGCGCGGCGCGCTGTAGTTGGACGCGCCGATGTAGCGCACCTTGCCCGCCTTGATGAGACGCGCATAGGTGTCGAGGGTTTCCTCGAGCGGGGTCTTGTCGTCGTCGGTGTGCGACTGGTAGAGGTCGACGTAGTCGGTGTTGAGCCGCTTGAGCGACGCGTCGATCGAGCGTTCAATGTGCGCTTTCGACAACCCGCTGCCCACCTCCGGCATGCCCATGCCGACCTTGGTCGCAATGATGAGTTCGTCGCGGCGGCCGCGGCGCTTGAGCCAGCGCCCGAGTACCGTCTCGGATTCGCCGCCCTTGTGGCCGCCGACCCAGCGCGAGTACACATCGGCGGTGTCGATGAAATTGGCGCCGGACTCGCAAAAGGCGTCCAGCAGCTTCATCGACATCGCCTCGTCGGCCGTCCAGCCGAGCACGTTGCCGCCGAAGCAGATCGGGGAGACTACGAGTGAAGACTTGCCGAGCCGGCGCTTTTTCATCGATGTGGTCCGTTGCGAAAGACGTGGGGAGAAGAGATGCGCACCCAGACGCAACTATAGCCAAGGCGACGCCTTGACTTCAGGGGCAGGGCTGCTGCTCCGCCCGCGCGCCTACTTCATCCAGTCGGCCATGTCCGACTCCGCGATCTCGTACTTCTTGGCCACCGGCGCGGCGTCTTCCTCGCTGGTGTTGTCGACGGCCATGAAGGCCTCGGCCAGCTTGAAGCTCAGGCGGGCAATGGCCTCCGGCTTGGGTTTGGTCCCATCCGGCGCGCCGGGTGCGAGCGCGATACGCGAGACCATGTCGATGTAGATGCGTTCTGCGAGGTCCTTGACGCGAGTGGCCACGATGAATCCTTGGGAATGGGGAGGGGCATGCTACGCCTATTCGTCGCGCAGGGTCGGCCGGAACCTTCAGACGTTGAAGCGGAAATGCATGACATCCCCGTCATGCACCACGTACTCCTTGCCCTCCAGGCGCATCTTGCCCTTCTCCTTGGCGGCGTGTTCGCCGCCCAGCGCCACGTAGTCATCGTAGGCGATGACCTCGGCGCGGATGAAGCCCTTTTCGAAATCGGTGTGGATCACGCCGGCCGCCTGTGGGGCGGTGGCGCCAACAGGCACGGTCCAGGCGCGCACTTCCTTCTCGCCGGCGGTAAAGTAGGTCTGCAGGCCAAGGAGCTTGAAGCCGGCACGGATGACGCGGTTAAGACCCGCCTCGGTCATGCCCATTTCCTTCAGGAAATCGAGCTTGTCGGCGTCGTCCAACGCCGAGATCTCGGCCTCGATCGCGCAACTTATTGCGATTACGGGCGCGTTCTCGGCGCGGGCGTGCGCCGACACACGGTCCAGCATCGGGTTGTTGGTGAAGCCCGTTTCGGACACGTTGGCCACGTACATGGTCGGCTTGGCGGTGAGCAGGAACAGCGGACGCATGACCGCATGTTCTTCCTTGGACAGGTCCAGGCTGCGCGCGGGCTTGGCTTCGTTCAGGACCGGCTGCAGCTTGTCGAGCAGCGCAACGATACGCTGGGCCTCCTTGTCGCCGCCCGACTTGGCGAGCTTGGAATAGCGCGTGTACTGCTTTTCCACCGAGGCCAGGTCGGCCAAGGCCAGTTCGGTGTTGATGGTCTCGATGTCGGCCACCGGGTCCACCTTGCCGTTCACGTGCACGACGTTGCCATCCTCGAAGCAGCGCACCACATGCGCGATGGCGTCGGTCTCGCGGATGTTGGCCAGGAACTGGTTGCCCAGGCCCTCGCCCTTGGACGCGCCCGCGACCAGGCCGGCGATGTCGACGAATTCGACCGTAGCACCCAGCACGCGCTGCGGGTTGACGATCTTCGCCAGCACGGCAAGCCGCGCATCGGGCACTTCAACGATGCCCACGTTGGGCTCGATGGTGCAGAACGGGTAGTTCTCGGCCGCGATGCCGGCACGGGTCAGGGCGTTGAAGAGGGTGGACTTGCCGACATTGGGCAGGCCGACGATGCCGCACTTGAGGCTCATGGGATGTCTTTCAGAGGGATTGCGCGATGGTTGGGTCGGGGCGCGAAAGCCAGGCGTGGGCTTCTTCGGCGAAGCGCTCGCACTCGCCTATGGCTTTTTTCCAGGCCGCGATGCGCCCGGCGTGGTCCTGTGCATAGCGATGAAAGTCGCCGCGATCCGGAATCTTCGCATTCGGCAGCGTGGCGACGAATTCCGGCGACGGGGCGATCAGGATCATCCGGGAAAGCCAATCCGCGCCGCGTCCGCGCACGCCCTGCTTGCGCCAGGGCAGGAACTTGTCCAGCCAGCCCGGCGTCAGGGTGGAAGCGAAGTGCGGGTAGAGGGTGAGCCCGTCGAGCTTTGCGTAGGGATAGAAGAGGTGATAGTCGATCAGCCCGCCGTCCCAATACCAGCCCGGCGGCGCGCCGGCGATGTCGTGCACCGGGTCGCACAACAGAGGAATCGACCCGGATGCCAGCAATGCATCGATCGCATTGCCATCGTTGAGCGGCGCGTGGATCGCACCAAAAGGGTCGTGGGCAAACAGCACGTTGGCAGTCTCGCTACCGCCACGCGAAAAGACCACGCGCTGCAGATGGCGCGCCAGATGGCGCCGGCCGCGCGCATTGGCAACGGTCGCTGCGGCAAAGGCCTGGCGCGATGCATTGCGCTTCAAGACACCGGTGGCACGCGACGTCAGGACCGCGACGCGAATCTCCGGCCGCGGTCGCCATTCGCCGAAGCCGGCCTCGATGTTGCCGCGCATGCGTGCCGCGATCTCGCCTGGCTCCGGCTTGACACCGTAGTTCTGGTCTTCCACGTAGCCGCGCTCCAGGCTCGCGATCGCGTGCAAGGGATCGACGTGGGCTGCCGCCGCCATGCGCCAGGCGCCGATGGACGCGCCTATCAGGGTTAGGTCGCGCGGCCGCAGCAGCCAATCACCGAAGATGCGCCGGTCCAGTGGCATGAGCGCCAGACCCTTGGGACCGCCAGCGGCGGCCGGGACGCAGCGAATATCGTCAGGCAGGAGCCCGCTCTTTTCGATGTGGGCGCGTGCGGCGGCGCCAAGCTTGACCACGAAGGCACGCGCCGCCATCACGCCTTCTTCCGCGTATGCAGCTTCATGGTCGCCACCGCCATCTGGCCTTCGATCGCATGCGGCAGGGCATCGCGCGCGTGCGCGATGGCCTCGTCGATCAGGCCCTGGTGATCGCGCGATGGGCGGTGCAGCACGAAGTCGGCAACGTCCTGCGCAAGTTCCAGTTCGCGCGGGTGACCGATGCCGATGCGGATACGCCAGAAATCGGGGCTGCCGATGCGGGCGGCGATGTCCTTCAAACCGTTGTGCCCCGCGTGCCCGCCGCCCTGCTTCATCTTGACCGCACCCGGCGGCAGATCGAGTTCATCGTGCGCAACCAGGATCTCGGCAGGAAGTATCTTGTAGAACGTCGCCAGCGCTGCCACCGCCTGTCCTGATCGGTTCATGAAGGTGGACGGCTTCAAGAGCCATGCCCCGGCGCCACGGCCGACGCTGCCGAAAAAATGCTTCTCCTGGCGCATCGTGATGCCGGATGCGCGTGCGAACGCATCGACCAGCCAGAAGCCGGCGTTGTGGCGGGTGTCTTCGTACTCGGGTCCGACGTTACCCAGCCCGACGATGAGCTTGATTGTCATGGAGAAAAAAGGCCCCGGCTCATCGCCGGGGCCCGCAGTCCGGAACGGTCGGCGCCCGCCGTGCATGCACGGCCGACGCCGGGTACGTCATCACTTCTTCTTGTCGTCCTTCTTGGCAGGAGCGGCGGCCTTGGCCGGCGCAGCCCCGCCCTTGGCCCCACCCTTGGCCGGCGCTGCGGCAGCGGCGTCGGCTGGCTTTTTCTGCGCCGTGGCCGGCACCTCGGCAGCGCTGGGAGCAGCTGCTTCGGCCTCTTCGACCTCGGCACCGGGAACCATTGCGCTTGCCACCACGGGATTGTCGGTGCCATGGGTGATGGCACGCACTCCCGCCGGAAACTTCAGGTCGCGCACATGGAACGCGTGGCCGGCCGAGATGTCCTTCAGGTCGACTTCGACGAACTCAGGCAGGTCCTTGGGCAGGCAGGTGATCTCGATGTCGGTCATGATGTGCGAGACGATCGCGCCGCCGAACTTGACCGCCTGCGACTGGTCAGCGTTGACAAAGTGCAGCGGCACCTTGATGCGGATTTCGCGGGCCGGATCGACACGCTGAAAATCGATGTGCTGGATCTGCTGGCGAAACGCATGCATCTGGTAATCGCGCAGCAGCACCGGCTCTGCCTGGCCATCGATCTTCAGGTCGAGGATGGAGGCGTGAAAGGCCTCGCGCCGCATGGCGTGGAACAACGGGTTGTGGTCGATCTCGATGTTGGCGGCAGGCCGGGTGCCGCCATAGACGATGCCGGGGACCTTGTTCGCGCGACGCAGGCGGCGGCTCGCACCCGTACCTTGCAGATTGCGCGTGGTTGCTATGACTTCGATTTTCATTGCGACTCCTCACATGAACCGGGCGGGCCGCGACCAGCGCCGTCCGGGAACTAGTTATTCGATGAACAGGTTGCTCACCGAATCCTCGGTGTTGATGCGACGGATGGTCTCCGCCAGCAGTCCGGCCACCGAGAGCTGCCGGATTTTGGGACAGGCGCGCGCGTCGTCGCGCAGCGCTATGGTGTCGGTGACGACGAGTTCGTCGAGCGGCGAGGCACTGATCTTCTGCACCGCGCCGCCGGACAGGACAGCGTGCGTGCAGTACGCGAGCACCTTGACCGCGCCGCGCTCCTTCAACACCTCGGCGGCCTTGCACAGCGTGCCGGCGGTATCGACCATGTCATCCATGATCACGCAGGTACGATCGGCCACCTCGCCGATGACGTTCATGACCTCGGAGACGTTGGCGCGCGGGCGGCGCTTGTCGATGATCGCCAGGTCGCTCTCCAGACGCTTGGCCAGCGCGCGTGCCCGCACCACGCCGCCCACGTCCGGGGAGACCACGATCAGGTCCTCGATATTCTTTTTCCAAACATCCGAGAGCAGGATCGGCGCGGCGTAGATGTTGTCGACCGGGATGTCGAAAAAGCCCTGGATCTGGTCAGCGTGCAGGTCCATCGTGAGGACCCGGTCCACGCCGGCAGCTTCCAGCATGTTGGCAACCACCTTGGCCGAGATCGCAACGCGCGCCGA
The DNA here is from genome assembly GCA_046160545.1 of Burkholderiales bacterium. Classification (GTDB taxonomy): domain Bacteria; phylum Pseudomonadota; class Gammaproteobacteria; order Burkholderiales; family JAEUOS01; genus JAEUOS01. The sequence goes on along the minus strand of JBJXGS010000083.1, from coordinate 17,039 downwards.
GCGCGGCCGACGGTCCTGGCGCGCATAGCCGAAGTACGGGATCGCCGCGGTGATGCGCGCGGCCGAAGACCGCTTCAGCGCATCGACGATGACCATGATTTCCATCAGGTTGTCGTTGGTCGGCGTTGAAGTCGATTGCAGCACGAATACGTCGCGTCCGCGCACGTTCTCGAGGATCTCGACATTGACCTCGCCATCCGAGAAGCGCCCCACCGAAACCCGCCCCACCGGAATGGCGAGCAGGCGCGCGACTTCCTTGGCCAATAGCGGATTGGCGTTGCCGGACACCACCATCAGGTTCGCATTGGACATGGAGAGTGCAGCAGAGGACGCCGGGACACCGCGCCGGCGTGGGTCGAGAAAAAATGGCTGGGGAACAAGGATTCGAACCTTGGAATGCCGGAATCAAAATCCGGTGCCTTAACCAACTTGGCGATTCCCCACCCGGAAAACCTTGCGGCGCCTGCAACCCGGGGCCGCCGCGCCCCGTCAACCTTCAATATCGATCGCCTGTGGATGCCGATCGAGGCCGGCGGCGACAAATCCTTTCCAACCTGCGGGAAGTTGCGCAAACACGGCCTCGGCCACTTCCCGCCTTGCAAACCCGGAGAAAACGCAAGCCCCCGAGCCGGTCATGCGCGCACTGACGTCGGCCAGCGCGTCGTGCTGTCTGAGCCAGTCCAGCGCTTCCGCCACCGGTGGATAGCGCCTTTTCGCGACCTCTTCCAGATCGTTGCGAAACCGGCTTCCAGGGAAGCCAGCATCAGCGACAAAGTCTTGTATTTTAACAAGTTTGGAGTTTCGGGTCAATTCCGGCGCCGAGAAGATGGCAGCCGTGGGCACCATGCAGGGAGGCTCTAAAACCACGAACCAGCGCCGGGGCAAATCGAGCGCGGTGAGTTCCTCCCCGATGCCGCGTGCAAAGGCGTTGCGGCCGTGCACGAACACCGGCACATCCGCACCGAGGGTCAGCGCAATCGCCGCCAGGTTGCGCCGCGGCAGGTCGAGTCCCCACAAGCTGTTGAGCGCCAATAGTGTGGTCGCGGCATCACTGCTTCCCCCGCCCAGTCCGCCACCCAGCGGAATGCGTTTGACGACGCGGATGTTGGCGCCGAGCTCTGCGCCGGTGGCGCGTCGCAATGCGTGGGCAGCGCGCACGGTGAGGTCCGCGTCGGGATCCACGCCTGGCAGCGGGTCATGGCGCACGATGGCGCCGTCGCCGCGTGACTCGATTTGCAGCGTGTCGCCGAAATCGACCAACTGGAAGACCGTTTCCAGAAGGTGATAGCCGTCGTCACGCCGACCGACCACGTGCAGGAAGAGATTGAGCTTCGCAGGGGCGAAGTACACATGCTCGCTCACCTTGCCGCCCCTAGCCTGAGGCCGCGGTGCCCCGGCATCGCCAGGTACGCAAATGCCACCAGTTGCACTGCCAGGAGTACCCCCCAGGACCAGTAGTAGCCCTGTACGGCGTAACCCCGCTCGGTAACCGGCCACTGCGCCAGAACCGCGCCCATGGCCCATTGCAACGCAAACGCGGAAGAAAACGCCAGGAGGTTGACCGAGGTATTGACCCGTCCGGTCATGGCCGGTGGAAACTGCGCCGCCAGCAACGTGAACGACAAGGTGAGCGCATTGGCACCGAAAGCGAACAGACCCCAGGCCAGGTGCGGGGCGAAGGTCGGCACGGCCATCAACCAGACCTGTCCGAGGATCGCCAGCGCAATATAGGCCTTGAGGGTGGTCAGTGCCGCGACGCCGCGCTTGGCCAGCGTATCGGCGATCAGCCCACCCAGCAGAAACGCCAGGGTCATGCCCAGATTGAGCGCGAAGAGCACGTTGCCGATCGCAATGCGATCCTCGAAACCGGCCACGTCGCGCATCCAGGTCGCCGCCCACAGCGTCTGAAAAGCGAGCATGGTTCCAAGCGTCGCGGTGGTCGCCAGCGTGATGCGCCAGAAGACCGCGGCCGCGAAGATGCGCGCGACTCCGCCGGCAAGTTCGCGGAAGGTCTGCGTCGCCGCCACCGGAGGCAGGTGGCGGCCGGTCCAGAGATCGTAGACCGCCACAACAGCGGCGAAGACCGAGAGCGCGAAAAACACCGCGCGCCAGCCGTAGGCGTTGATGGCGATCTGGGTAGGTGTACTCGCGAACATGGCGCCCAGTCCACCCAGGATCATGGCGAACCCGATGTAAGTCGCAGCGCGCTCACGCGGCATCAGCAGGTGCACCGCGGACATGACCGCCATCAGTGCCACGCCGGCGCCCAGTCCGATCAGTGCGCGCCCGACGGCTAAGGCCGCAACGTCGTCGGCACAGCCGAAGACCACCGCTCCCAGCGACATGATGGTCAGCATCACCGCCCCGACCCGCGACGGTCCGAAACGATCCAGTGCCATGCCCAGCGGAATCTGCGCCAATGAAAATGCCAGGAAGTACGCGCTGGTCAGGAATCCCAGGCCGCTGGGTCCAAGAGAGAACTCGCGCGCGAGTTCGGGACCGGCCACCGCGTTGACGTTACGAAAAAAATACGAAGCCCCGTAACCCAGCGCAAAGGGAAGTAGCAGCCAGAACAGTGCCGGGCGCGCGGCCGACGGCGAATTGGATTTCACGGGAGCCCGCAGCAGGCGCGAAAAGGCGCCGGACTATAGCACCACGCAGCGTGCAGGCCTTGTGCAGGCGGGTTTGCTGTCGCCTATTCGCCCCAGCGGTCGACCACCATGCGAATCTCGAGCGGCGGCGTGGCCAGGACCCGCTCGAGAAATACGCGTCTGGGCAAGTTCGGCTGCGCTTCCTCCCAGGTGTAATCGATGCGCCAGCCGGCCTGGATCAGGGTCAGCCAGCGTCCGGCCGTGTCGCGACTGCCTTCGGCGGGCCCCGGTGCGGCCCGACCGCGCGCCCACTCGCTCAATCCGCCCAAGGGCAGGCGCCAGCCCAGAGCGCGTTCGGTCAGGGTCTCCGCATCCGGAGCGCTGGAGCGTTGCCCGTTGGCATCGGTCAGCGAAACGCCGCTCGCGTCACGCTCGATGATCGCCAGCTGGTTGCCCAGCGGCGAGGCCAGGCTGACATGGTCGCGTCCGGGTGAATGGGTCCAGGCGATGCGGCCGGACAGGCTTTCCTCTCCATAGCGCACGCCTATACGACCCGTGAGCGCGAATCCGGCATCCGACTTTGATTTGGCGCCGATCGGCGCCGGCGCCGGGCCGGCGCAGCCGGCCAGAACAACCAGCAAAGGCAGCGCGAGGCGCGCCGCAATCAAGGCTTGAAGCGCCGGATGGTGTTGCGCAGCGTCTCGTTGTCGGGCGCCTTGCCCGCGGCCTCGGCCCACACTCGGTCGGCCTCCGCGCGCTGCCCCGACTGCCAAAGTACCTCGCCCAGATGCGCGCCAATCTCGGCGTCCGGCATCAGCGTGTAGGCGCGCTTCAGGAGTTCGAGCGCGCGCGGCAGGTCACCCAGCCTGTACATGACCCAGCCCATGCTGTCGATGATCATCGCGTCGTCGGGCGCGATCTTGAGCGCCTTTTCGATCAGGTCGCGCGCCTCGGTCAGGCGCATGTTGCGATCGGCCAGCGTGTAACCCAGCGCGTTGTACGCATGGGCATGGTCGGGCTTGAGTTCTATGACCTTCTTGAGATTGTTCTCGAGCACATCGAGGCGCTCGACCTTCTCGGCGGCCATCGCCAGGTCATAGAGCAGGTCGGGATGGTTGGGCAGGCGCAGTGCGCCCTTTTCGAGGACTTCGAAGGCCTCGCGATTGCGGTTGGCCTCGCGCAGCAGCTGCGCCTCGGACATGATGATCTGCACGCGCTGCTGGTTGCTGGTCGCGACCAGGCCCTGCAGGTGCGCGCGCGCGTCAGCGATGCGCCCCTCACGCGCCAGGGAACGTGCGAAGCGGCTTTGCGCCTGCAGGTACTGGTCGCCGCTTGCGATCCTGGCGTACCACTCGCGCGCCTCGGCGTATTTCTTCTGCTCCTCCGCAACCTGCCCGAGGTACAGGTAAACCAGGTTCGGGTCACGCGGCTCGCGCGACAAGAGGCGCTTGAGCGAGGATTCGGCACTCGCGTAGTCCCTGGCGTCGAGCGCCAGAAGGCCCAGCGCGTAGAGGACGTCGGCGTTGTCCGGAAAATCCTGCTCGATACGCTGGAATTCCCCGCGTGCATCACCGTACTTGCGTTCCGCGACCAGCGAGCGCGCATACGCCATGCGCACCTCGGACGAACCCGGGTTGCGTTCGAGGAAGCTTTTCAACTCGGCACTCGCCCGTGCGCCATCGCGGCGCGACAGAATCTGTGCCGACATCAGGACCGGAAAATCCCATTCAGGCCTGAGCTCGGCGGCGGCGCGCGCCTCGCGCAACGCGAGGTCTTCCTCGCCGGCGTTGAAGGCCGCCTGCGCGACAGCAGCGTGTGCTTCGGCTACCCTGGGATAGCGAGCCGCCAGCCTCTGGATGATCGACAAGGACGCCTTGCGATCGGTCGCGCGCGCGGAGAGGAGTCGATTGATCTGGATGAAGCCCTCGGCCACATTGGTCGACTCTGCCGACAGCAGCTGCTCCATGTGCGGCAGCGCTTCTTCGGCACGGCCCGCGCCAATATAGAGATTGACCAAGGCCTGGCGGGCCTCCAGGCTTTGCGGATCGGTCTCGGCCCAGATCTGCGCCGCCTCCAGCGCCTTGGCGCTGTTGCGCTCGAAAAGCGCGATCTCGACGGCGCGTTGGGCGATGCGCGGATCACGTGTGCGCTGCGCGAGTTCCAGATACTTCGCCAGGGCCGCGGCCGCCCCGCCGCGCTGCGCGAGGATTTCAGCGGCCAGGATTTCGTAGAGCAGGCCCGGTGTCAGGTCGACGCCAGGCAGGTTCTGCGCGCGCGCTGCCGATTCCGGGATGGGCAGGCGACGCGGCGCGCGCGGGCCGCCCTCGGCAGGTGCGGCCTGCGCGAACTGCCGCGGCGCCTCGGCCGCGTCCGACGCCGGCGCATGCAGACCGGCCAACGACGCTGAGGCGAAGACGAAAAGGATGAAGGGGAAGGAGCGCAAGCGCATGCGTTGAGCGGACCGCCGGTATAGTGGCGCCCCGCAAGAACAGTGATGTTATCAGCAAGAGGCGTCATTCAATGCCCGAATTGCCGGAAGTTGAGGTCACCCGCCAGGGGATTGCACCGCACCTGGCGGGGCGCCGCATCGACGCGGTGGTGGTTCGCAATCACCGCCTGCGCTGGCCGATCGACGCATACCTGCCGTCGATCCTGGCCGGCCTGCGTCTTGCTGCAGTCGGCAGGCGCGGCAAGTACCTGCTCCTTTCCTGCGAACGCCAGGGAAAGGCCGCAGGGACGCTGATCGTCCATCTGGGCATGTCAGGATCCCTGCGCATCGTCGCCCCACACACGCCGGCGGCACGGCACGCACACTTCGATTTGGTCGCCGGCGACGCCGTGCTGCGCCTGACCGACCCGCGTCGCTTCGGAGCGGTGCTGTGGCATCCCGCCGGCGGCGGTCCCGTCGCAGGCCATCCCTTGCTGGCCAAGCTGGGTGTGGAGCCGTTCTCGGATGCTTTCACACCCGAGTTGATGCACGCCCGGACACGCGGCCGGCGGGTTTCGATCAAACAGGCCCTCCTGGCTGGCGAGATCGTCGTGGGAGTGGGCAACATCTACGCCAGCGAAGCCTTGTTTCGCTCCGGAATCCGCCCGCAAACCTCTGCCGGACGGGTCAGCCTGGCGCGCTTCGGGCGGCTTGTCGTCGAGGTGCGCAGGGTGCTGGCCATGGCCATCAAGAAGGGCGGGAGCACCCTCAAGGACTTCAGCCGCAGCGATGGAGAACCCGGCAGCTTCCAGTTGGAGTATCGGGTCTACGACCGCGCCGGGCTGCCCTGTCGCGTCTGCGCCACACCGATCAGACGTCTGATACAGGGACAGCGCTCCACCTTCTTTTGCCCGCGCTGCCAAACGTGATATTTCGCACATATTGCGTGCCATAATGCCGTCGTCATGGCGCCCCGCGGGGTGCCGAGTGTCCTGCCAGCGAAGCCGTCCGCATTCACGTTCAGGCGGCGGGCGCATTCCCGCCTGCTCCGGGTTCCTGCCCGTTCAAAACCCTGTCTTGCGATGAACAGCGTCAACCTCGTCGAACGCTTTCAGCTCTACAGTTCGTGGCGCTTCGCGCTTGCGGCGTCGATCTCGCGCTTTCGCGACTGGATGAGCGACGAAGGCATCGCCGATGTCGATGGCATCACGCGCATCCAGCGCGTCCTCGACCGACTTGCCGAGGACCGGCTGTCGATCGCGTTCGTGGCCGAGTTTTCGCGCGGCAAGTCAGAGCTGATCAACGCGATCTTCTTTGCCGACTACGGGCGTCGCATCCTGCCCTCTTCCGCCGGTCGCACCACCATGTGCCCGACCGAGCTTCTCTACAACGAGGGCGATCCATCGGAACTGCGCCTGTTGCCCATCGAGACCCGCGCCAAGACCGCCAGCGTCGCCGAGTACAGGCTCTACCCCGACGAGTGGACCCGCATCGCGCTTGACACCAGTTCGGGCGATGCCATGCTGGAGGCATTTCGCCAGGTCAGCGCGACCAAGCGCGTGCGTGCATCGGTCGCGTCGCAGTACGGGCTTTTCGACCCGCGCGACGTTGACGCGCGCGCTGCCGTGGGCGCCGACGGAATGATCGAGATTCCTGCATGGCGCCACGCGGTCATCAATTTCCCGCATCCGCTCCTGGCCCAGGGCCTGGTCATTCTCGATACCCCTGGATTGAATGCGATCGGCGCGGAACCGGAACTGACCTTCAGCCTGATACCCAACGCCCACGCGGTGCTGTTCATCCTGGCTGCCGACGCCGGGGTCACCAAGTCGGATATCCAGGTCTGGCGCGAGCATATCGGTGCGGCGCCCAAGGGTTCCGGGCATGCGCGACTGGCGGTGCTCAACAAGATCGACGGCCTGTGGGACGAACTCAAGTCCGATGCCGAGATCGATGCCGAGATCGAGAAGCAGTCGCAAGACGTGGCGCGCATGCTGGGCCTGGAGCGTCGCAGCGTGTTTCCGATCTCGGCGCAAAAAGGCCTGGTGGCCAAGGTCAACGAAGATCCCGACCTGCTCGCGAAAAGCCGCCTGCCCGCGCTTGAGACCGCGTTGTCGCGCGAGCTCATTCCTGCCAAGCAGGAAATGGTGCGCGACTTTGCCGCCGCCGAGTTGCGTAACCTGATCGCAGCCGCCCAGGGCCTCCTGGCAACCCGGGTGGCCGACGCCAAGGCACAGCGCGATGAGCTCGGCTCGCTGCACCACAAGAATCAGGGCGCCATGGCCGGGATGCTCGCGCGCGTCAAGGCCGAGAAGGATGTCTTCGAGCGCAATCTGACGCAGTTCGCGGCGATTCGCAGCGTGCTCTCGCGCAACACCAACACCCTGTTCCTGCACATCGGCATGGACGCCTTTCGCGCTGAGGTCGAGGGCACGCACGCCGCCATCGAGAAGTCGGCGTTCTCGGCGGGCATCCTCGAAGCGATGCGCGGATTCTTCGCGCGCAACCGCGCTCACCTGGAAGCGGCCAATCGCGTCGTCGCCGAAATCACCGACATGATGGCGGCGATGTACCAGCGCTTCTCCGAGGACTTCACGCTCAAGCTGGCCATGCCGCGCGCGTTTTCGATGTTGCGCTACCTGAAGGAACTGGAACGCGTCGAGGACAGTTTCAACCGCCGCTTTGGGACCATGTCCCTGATCACCAACTATGAGCGCACGCTGACGCGACGCTTCTTTGACGTCATCGCATCGCGCATCCAGCTCGCCTTCGAGATCGCCAACCGCGACAGCGAGGGTTGGTTGCGCGCGATCACCAATCCGCTGGAAGGCCAGATCAAGGAACGCCAGCAGTCGCTCAAGCGCCGCCTGGTGTCCATCAAGCGCGTCCACGAGGCGGCGGACACCCTCGAAGACCGCCTGATCGAGCTTGAAGAGGCGGACCGCGACCTCATGCGCCAGGTGGTCGCGCTCGAAAACCTGCGGCTGGAGATCGAAGCGATGCTGGACCAGGAAATGCTGGGCCAGGAAGCCGGCCCCGCGGGATTCGACGTCTCCCTCTAGCCGCAACCCTTCAGGTGGTCTGGCCGGTCAGGCGCAGATACTTCGCGCGCAACTCATCGGCTGTCTCGACGCGCTCCGGATCCAGGGGAATGCAATCGACCGGGCATACCGCGCGACACTGCGGCGCATCGAAATGCCCGACGCATTCTGTGCAGCGCGCCGGGTCAATCTCGTAGATTTCAGCGCCCAGGGCAATGGCTTCGTTCGGGCATTCAGGCTCGCACAGGTCGCAATTGATGCACCGATCGGTGATCAAGAGCGCCATGCCTACTCCTTCGAAGTCTTGGCGAGCTTTTCGTCCAGCCTGCGCTTGACCGAGGCCGAGACGAATTTGGTGACATCACCGCCCATGGAGGCGATTTCGCGCACCAGCGTCGCCGAGACGAACTGGTAGCCCTCGGAAGGCGTCATGAAAACGGTTTCGACCTCGGGCACGAGCTGGCGATTCATGCCGGCCAACTGAAACTCGTAGTCGAAGTCGGACACCGCGCGCAGTCCGCGCAGGATCACCTGGGCATGGTGCTCGCGCACGAAATTGACCAGGAGGCCACGGAACGCCTCGATGCGCACGTTGTCGACATCGCCCAGGGCCTCGCGCGCGATCGCCAGGCGTTCATCGAGCGTGAAGAGCGGCCGCTTGGAACGGCTGTCGGCGATGCCGATGATGATCTCGTCGTAGAGCCTGGCGGCGCGACGAAACAAATCCTCGTGACCACGCGTGAGCGGATCGAAGGTCCCTGGATACACCGCACGCACAAACTTGTCAGCCATCGCGACCCGCCAGATGAAAATGGACCGCACCGGCGCGGCCCGACTTGAGGATACGCCACCCCGCTGGCGCAGTGAACGACGTTTCGGATTCGACGTAGACCATCCCGCCCTGGGCAAGCGCCTCTCCAATTGCCGGCCAGAGGCGTTCGATCCAGCCCGCACCGAACGGCGGGTCGAGAAAGATCACGTCGAATTCGTTCGGGCAACGCTGCAAAAATTCTAGCGCATCGCCAGCCTCGATCCGCGCCCTTGCCGCAGCACCTAGCACCTGCGCGGTTGCGCTCAGGTGGGAGCGCACCTGCGCGTCGGCATCCACGAAGGTCACCGAGCGGGCCTGGCGCGAAAGCGACTCGAAGCCCAGAGCACCGCTGCCGGCGAACAGGTCCAGGCAGATTCTGCCGCTCAAGTCCTGCCCCAGCCAATTGAACAGCGTCTCGCGCACCCGGTCCGGCGTCGGGCGCAGCGTCGCCGCGGCGGGAAAGCGGATCACCCGGCTGCGCCATTCGCCGCCGACGATGCGCAGTCGATTCTCGTGGGTCGGCGCGCGGCGCGTGGGCTTGCGAGGCATGCGCCGATGATACCGGCGCGCCCCTTCAGGCGCCGAGCAGCTCGGCGCCCGCGCCGATATCGTGTCCGCGCAGGTAGCGGCCATGCATGTAGGCCGACTGCACGGCACACAGGCGCAGGCACAGTGCGGATGCACCTTGTTCGACTATCCAGATGCCTGCCCCGCTCATGCCTTCCATCTCCGGAGTGTGCACCGCAGTGCCATCGTCGCGCCAGGCGGTACGTCCGAACTCGAGCCAGTGGTCCTCGCGGCAGGCACCCGGCCCGGCCACGGTCGCATGCGTCAGGACGGTAAAGCGTCGCGCTGCCAGCCAACCGCGTTCGAAGCGCGTCATGGCAGAGGGAAATCCGGACACGAGGGCCGTCCCGCGGCCAAGGTGCAATCGCGCGCGCCGCCCCGCCCGCCGGCGCAGTGCGGGGATCATGCTGCGGCCCGCCACAAGGGCACGCGATTCAGCGCCGTTCTTGAGGTGTAGCAACGCGATATCGGCACCCGCACAGCGAGTCAGGCGCGCACCGCACAGGGGAACCATGGAATGGTTGAGTAGTGTCGGCAATAGGAGGTTGCCGAGCCGTACCCCCGAGTCGAAGAGATGCGCTGCGGTCAGCAGCACCGGTCCGTCATCGCCCTGCAGCAGGGTTGCGCTGCCAAGAATTCCCGCGCGGGCGTGGTCGTGGACGATGATCGGCAGGGTGCAGGTCGCAAGAATGGCGGCAGCTTGCACGAGAAGCGTGCCCTGCGACGCCGCAATGGCGACGCGGGTCTCGCCCTGCGCCTCGTACTTGAGCATCGTCGGCGCCCCGTGACTCTAGAAGCCGATGCGCGGTTTGTGCGCAGTGCGGCGTTCCAGGACGTCCTCGGGCAGCATCTCGTCGCGTCCGGCCAGGCTGGCGCTGCCGAAACCCTTTTGGATCAGTCGCCGCATTTCGCGCGGTGACAGGCTTGCCATCGCCTTGAGCAGGTCTTCGCCGGGCTGCGGCGGGAAACGGGTACCCCAGTCGTGCTCGCCGCGGATCTCCCGATAGATGTTGGTGGCGATGCGGCGCGATGCATCGTGATCGGGCGCGTCGATCTGGTAGACGTTCATGCGGTTCAGGATCGGTTCCGGGATGCCGCGCGCGTCGTTGGCGGTTGCGATCCAGACCACGTCCGAGGCGTCGATCGGGATCTCGACGAATTCGTCGATGAATTCCGACGCCGTATCGTGTTCGAGCAGGCTGTAGAGCGCGCCCAGGGGATCGTAGGTGCCGTCGGCGGCGGACTTGTCGATCTCGTCGATCACCATGACCGGATTGGCATACTCGCCGCGCAGAAAGGTCTCGAATACCTTGCCTGGCTTGGCGTTCTTCCACTGCGAGGAGGCCCCGCCGATGATCCAGCCGGCGGTCAGCGAACTCATCGAGATAAAGCCGAATCCGGTTCCCAGGAGCTTCGATACACGCTTGGCGAAATGTGTCTTGCCGATACCCGGGTCGCCCAGCAGCAGCATCGGTGTGAGCTCAAGGTTGTCACTCGAAGTGACGCAAAGCGACAGTTGGCGCCGGATGTCGTCGAGTACTTCCGAGAAATTCGGCAGATCCTCGTACAAGTCATCCATCGCAGGCAAGGATGAAGGCTTGACCGAAAAGCGGTTGCCGCCGGCCTTGAGCATCTTCTGGTAGGTGTCCTTCAAGGCGTCGTTCTGCGCCCCGTCGATCTCGCCCAAGGCCTCCTGGACCTCGTTGCAGTCGTAGACACGCTTGAAGCCGGCAATCGGTATGGAAAATCCCGGTTGCGATTGCAGGACGACAGGCAGCGTGGCGGTCATGTGCTTTCCTTCTCGATCACAATCACACTCGACATACAAGCAACGTTCATGCTCAAACTGAAGTTGACCATGCCTGCGAATTCAGCATGGTCACAGAATGCAAGAAATCAGCACTCGCAAGGTGCGGCTGCCAATCGAGTGCGCTAGGCTTGCCATCGACCCGCCACCCGGAGCGTTCGCATGAAGATCAGTGCCATCAAGGTCCACGTCCTCAAGACCCCGCTTGAAGAGCCGTTCGCGTTCTCGCAGGGCTGGGTGCGCCAGCGCTCTGCCACCTTGGTCGAGGTGACGACCGATGCCGGTATCACCGGCTGGGGCGAGGCCTTTGCCCAGGGTCTGGAACCGCCCGAGATCGCCGCGGCCGCGATCGAGCACGCGCTGACGCCGCTGCTCCTGGGCCAGGACCCGCTGATGATCGAAGTCCTCTGGCATCGCATGTACCACGCGACGCGCGACTTCGGCCGCAAGGGCTCGGTCTTGGCTGCGATCAGCGCCATCGACATCGCGCTGTGGGACATCGCGGGGCACGCGCGTCAGGCGCCGGTGCATGAACTCCTGGGCGGGGCGTTTCGCAGCCGCGTGACGCCTTACGCAACCGGCTTTTATCGCATCTGCGGACAGGGCGAGGCACAGCGCCTGGCAGAGGAGGCGCTACGCCATCACGAGGCGGGCTTTCGCCTCATGAAGGTCAAGCTCGGCTTCGGCATCCAGGACGACCTGGCGGTCATGGGCGCGATCGGTCGCGCCATCGAAGGCCGCGACGTGCGCCTCATGATCGACACCAATCACGCCTACGGCCGCGCCGAGGCGCTGCGCCTGGGAAGGGCATTGGCTGACTACGACCTGGTCTGGTACGAGGAGCCGGTGGTGCCCGAGGACATCGACGGCTATCGCGAGATGCGCGACAAACTCACCATGCCGATCGCCGGGGGCGAGAACGAGCACAGCCTGTACGGGTTTGGCCGCTTCATCGCCGCCGGCGCGGTCGATATCGCACAGCCCGACGTCGGCTCGTGCGGCGGCATCACCGCCTGCCGGCACATTGCCGCGCTGGCACAGTCCGCGGGCGTCGCGGTCAACCCCCATGTGTGGGGTTCGGCGATCGCACAGGCGGCATCGCTGCAGGTCATCGCAGCGCTGCCGGTGGCGCATCACTCTCTCTTCGCAGCCGGCCCACTTTTGGAGTACGACCGCTCTTCGCACCCCTTCCGCCAGCAATTGGTCACGAAACCGATGCAACTGACGGACGGACAAGTGGAAGTATCCAATCGCCCGGGCCTGGGAGTGGAAGTGGATCGCGAAGTGCTCGAGCGCTATCGCGTCAGCGGCTGATCAAGCCTCGTCGCCATCCGATCAAGCGCCGGTCGCAGAATCGAAAGGTCGTTTGCGACTACCGACCAGACGACCGCCAGCTCGATCCCAAGATATTGATGCACTACGATGTTTCGAAATCCGGACAGATCACGCCACGGAATCGTAGGTTCCGTTGCCTTGATTTTTTCGGACAGGCGCTGACTCGACTCGGTGAGAGTTTGGAGATTGCGCACCACCGCGTCCTGTATCAGACGGGACGCGCGAAATTTTTCTTCGTCACCACCGGTGTATTCGAGCACCCGATCCAAGCATTCACGCATATGCGCGATGAGCAGCGCATCGGCGTCAGCATCCGGCTTCACAATTCGACCGCGGAATCGACTATTCGCTGGCGAATCAGCGGGTGCAGCCCGCCCTCGGTTACAAGATCCACCCGGCGACCAAGCAGGTCCTGGATATCGGCCACCAACCCTCCCAAGGCCAGGCCGATGCCTTTTGCCGGTAGCGACACCAGCAAATCAACGTCGCTGGACTCGGTTGCGTCGCCCCGGGCCATCGAACCAAATACGCGCATGCGATCAATGCCACGCTTGCGAGCCAGCGCGAGCAAGTCGTCTCTATGGCGAATCAGCAGGGGATGCATGGAATGGAGGACAAATTGCAAGAAAAATCGGATCAAGTGAAAAGCATTTTCACTACCACTGATTTACCGCACATCATCAATATGCCAAAAATTGACTTCCGCAAAGCGGAAATCGACATAGCCTACCGATCCCACATCTTGCGAATGGGTGTTTCCTTATTCGATTCAGAACGGGTCGCGAATGCGGCTTTCTCCGTCGAAAAATAAAATGCACAGCTTTCCGGATTGGCGGCAAATAGAGTGCAGACCTTCCCATCTTCCGGAACGTACCACTTTCCTGAGAATTGCCGAGCGCCGGATGGCACTTCCACGACTGAATAAACTACGCCGCCGGGCTCGAAACTCAGTCGCATCGGAAAACCGGCTGGGGATGTACTGTCCACTTTCATTCCGGTCAACTTGGTCTGAATCTCAGCTATAGGTACCTTCTTCGCGCCCTGAACAAGGAGGTCCCCGAGGGTGGTTTGACCAAACGCCGTACTGGTCGATACCAACAACGCTAGCATCATCATATCGGACGGTAGGGATTTCATTCTTTTCCTCCTGCTATTTGCCTAGGTTAGTCTATGTAAGAGTGTTGACAAGGTTCCAACGAAATCATAGCACCGCTATATAAAATCCTAGCGACTACCTTCGATGCAGGCGGGCGAAAAACCCTTCAGGCAGCATCGACAGAGCGTTGCGCTCGCGCACCGGCTCTTTGCCGACACGCTCGATGCGAAAGTTCTTCATCAGCATCGCGGTGACCATCTGGATTTCCAACAGGGCCAGGTAACGTCCGGGGCAGAAGCGCGGGCCACCGCCAAACGGCATGAGGACGCGCTTGGCAGCCGATTCGCGCTCGGTGGCACCCGCGTCGCTGATCCAGCGCTCGGGCTTGAAGGCATGCGGATCGGGAAAGAGCGCCGGGTCGAGTCCGGCCGGCCGCAAAAGCGTGCCCACCGGGGTGCGCGCACGCAGTTCGATGCCGCACACCGTGACCGGCTCGTTGGACTCGTGCGACAGGAACGGTGCCACCGGCTTCAGGCGCATGGCTTCGCGTGTCGCCGCGCTGATGTAGGCCAGCGCGTCGACGGCCTCAAAACTCTCCGGTACCGTTTGCGCTCCGAGCACACGGTCGGCTTCTGCCTGCGCGGCAGCCTGCACCTGCGGCTCCTCGGCCAGGAAATAGCTGAGCCAGGCCAGCGTATTGGCGGTGGTGTCCTCACCTGCCAGGAGCGCGGTGAAGACGTTTCCGCTCACATCCGCATCGGAGAAGCCCGAACCCGGCGCGTCGCGCGCCGCCAGCAGCGCTTCAATAAGGTTGGTGGGGCTCGCGGCAAGTGAAGGATCGGCATCCATGCGCGCACGCGCCGCGCCAATGAACCCGTCGATCGCCACGCGCACCTCTGCCAGATCGTTCTCGAGCGCACGATCGGCGGGCAGCTTGAAGTAGCGCCACCACGGAAAGATCGCCGCCATGCGCCGATTGATCGATGGAAAGACCTGGTCGAGGTGCTTCTGGATGACGTTGTCGCCCTGCTCGATCGTATTGATGTCGACACCAAAGGCCAGCCCGGCGGTCACGTCCACCGTGTAGCGCATGTATTCCTGCTGCAGGTCAAGCGCCTCGCCCGCCTCTGCGGCGCGCTGAAAGCGCTTGAGGAGACGGCCGGTCACCATCACCAGGCCGGGAAAATAGGTCTTCAGATGCGCCGGATCGAAGGCGCGCATGACCATGCGCCGCTGGCGCTCCCAGTCCGCGCCTTCCGAGGAGAACAATCCGGCGATGCCCAGCTCGCGAAAGATCGACTCGACCGGGCGCACGCGCCGGAATGCGCCGGGCCGCGCACGCAGAATGCGCCCGATCTCGGCCGGATCGTCGATGACCATCATCCAGCGCTTTCCCAGGTGCACCCGAAACGGAGTGCCATGGCGGCGCGCCCACTCCTCGAACACAAGGTGCACGCGTGGCGGGTCGAAGGAAGGCAGGCTGCCCACCAGCGGCCAGGCCCGCGGATGCGGCAGGTCGCTGAAACGGCGCTTTACGGCGACGGCTTCGCTCATCACTTCGCCTCCGGTGCGCCGACCACGACCGTGGCAAACGCATCGGGATTGACCTTGCGCGCGAATGCGGCGCGGATATCCGCGGCGCTCACGCGACTGACATTGTCACTCCAGCGGTCCAGGTAGTCGGCCGGCAGGCCGTAGAAACCGATGATGCCCAGGTTGTCCAGAATCTTGCGGTTGTTGTCGATGCGCAGTGCGAAGCCGCCGACCAGGTTGTCCTTGGCCGCCTTGAGCTCGGCCGCGGTCGGACCGCGTGCCACATATTCGGCGACCACACGACGCACCAGCGCGAGCGCCTCGTCAGCCTGTTCCTTCTTGGTCTGCAACCCGACCTGGAAAGGCCCGGCGTCCTTGAGGGGTTGAAAATAGCTGTAGACGCTGTAGGCCAGGCCGCGCTTTTCGCGCACCTCACTCACCAGGCGCGAGACGAACCCGCCGCCGCCCAGGATGTAATTGCCGACCGTCAGGGCAAAGAAGTCCGGGTCTCCCCGCGCCAGGGCCGGAGCGCCCAGGAAGATATGCGCCTGGGTCGCCGGATGGCCGATGCGTTTGGGCGCCGTGTCGGGCGCGCCGACCGGAGGCAGCGCCGGTGCTGCGGCGCCGGCAGGCAGCTTGGCCGTCAATCGTTCCGCGATCGCCTCGGCCTCGGCGCGGCTGAGGTCCCCGATCATCGCCACCACCGCACGCGATGCCCCATGGTGGGCGCGATAAAAGTCCTCCACATCGGCGCGCGTGAGCGAGGTGACACTTTCGGTCGTCGCGCTTTGCCCGTAAGGGTGTCGGCCGTAGAGTGCTTGAGCGAAGGCGCGCTCCCCGATGTTCTCGGGCCGGGTCTCGGCCTCCTTGAGCGCAGAAACGATGCGCGCCTTTTCGCGCGCCAGTGCGGCTTCGGGAAAAGTCGGAGTCGACAGCACTGCAACCAGGAGTGCGATCGAGGCCTCGCGCTCGGCGCGCGCCGAGAGCGTGCGCAACATGGCCCCGGCGCGGTCGCGCTCGGTCCGGTTGCCGCGCTGCGCTCCTGTATCGGCGAAGCGCTCGGCGATGCTGTTCTCGCTCATGCCATCGGCACCCAGGAACAGCATGGCGTTGGTGATCGACGCCAGGCCCGACTTGCCGGGTGGATCGCGCCGCGAGCCGGCATCGAAGTCGATGCTGATGTCGAGCATGGGGATGGAACGGCTCTCCACGAACAGCACGCGCGCTCCGGACTTGGCCGTCCAGGTCTGGATGGGCAAGGTTGCCTGAGTCAGGGTCGCTGTAGCGCAAAGCGCCAGGCCGATGGCGAGGCGCCCGATAGTGGCGATCATCAATCTCATGCTCAATGCCTCAGCCCGCCAGGCGCCGCGCGCGGCTTGGATGTCATCGGCAGCGGCGTCAGGGTCGCCACGGTGAGCGTGTCATCGCCGAAGTAGCGCGCCGCCACGTCCTTGACCTGCGCCGCAGTCACGGCACGAATCTTGTCCAGCGTCGCATCGATGCGCCGATGCGAGAAGCCCGACATCTCGAAAATCGCGATTTCCATGGCCTGGCTGACGATCGAGTCGCGCTTGAAGACCTGGGAGGCGATCACCTGCGCCTTGACACGCGTGAGTTCCTCTTCGGTGATGCCCTCCTCGGCAACACGGCGGATCTCGGCGCGCAGCGCTCGCTCAAGATCCTCGACGCTCCTGCCCTCGGCAGGCGTAGCCTCAACTACAAACAGGGCAGGGCCGCGCGCGAGGGCGTCGTAACCCGCGCCGGCTTCGCTGGCGATGCGCGAGCCGCGCACCAGATTGCGGGTGAAGCGCGCGCCATCATGACCATCGA
>JBJXGS010000082.1:0-45874 GCA_046160545.1 Burkholderiales bacterium | reverse complement strand
TTGCTGGCGATCCAGTACCCGCTGTGGCTGGGCAAGGGCGGATGGCTCAGGGTCTGGGACCTGGACCGTCAGGTCAGTTCGCAGGCGCGCACCAACGACGACTTGAAACGGCGCAACAGCGTCCTAGACGCAGAGGTGCGCGACCTCAAGAACGGGCTGGAAGCGGTCGAGGAGCGTGCGCGCTTCGAGCTCGGCATGATCAAGGACGACGAGGTTTTCTTTCAGGTCCTTGAAGCCCGGCAGCCGGGAACAGTCGGCAAATAGGACGGGCTTGAGGCTCTGGGCCGGAAATTGCCATATGGTGTGTAGCCCGGTCCAGGCGGCCCCGGCGCTACCGGCAACATCAGGAAAGTTGCGGGCTCCGGACCCACTTTTCAAGTACGGCCTTGAGCGCCGGATGCTTGAAAGGCTTGGAGAGGTAGTCGTCCATGCCGCGGGTCAGGCAGGCCTCGCGGTCTCCCTGCAAGGCAAACGCGGTCAGCGCGATGATGGGTACGGGCGCGCGGCCGCGCGTGGTTTCGTCGTAGCGGATGCGTCGCGTCGCCTCGAAGCCATCGATTTCGGGCAGGTCGCAATCCATCAATATGGCATCGTAGCGGCGTTCGGCGGCAAGCCGGACCGCTTCGGTACCGTTCTCGGCGGTCTCGACCCAGTAACCCAGTTCGATCAGGACTGATGTCGCCACGAACCGGTTGATCTCATCGTCCTCTACCAGAAGGATGTTGAGGATCGATTGGCTCGCCATGTCAGAGGTGTTACCTGCCAAGGCTTGAGGCGACATCGTCTGTCTCCTTCATGAATTCTTCGGCCGACCCGGCTATGGTTGGACGGCTCGGTAGATACCGGCTGCCTGTTTCAGCAATCCAGCCTGGGTTGAAATTGCGCTGCAAACAGATTCTGCCTGCGTGCCCTCAAGCCGTGGCCACGAGAACGTGCCGAAATAGCCTCCAATCCCCACGTTGACCAGACTCGGAAAGGACGCGCGGTGAGGAGGACATGAGAAAATTGCAGCGCATGTCCGAATCCCGCAATGCGCAGCACGACCCGGAAGCGCCGCGTCATGCGCCGGGAGGCCGGCCGCCCGACAAGACCGGCTCGCCGCTGGCTCCCTTCGCCACGCGCGACTACCGCACGATGTGGTGGGTCTGGCTGGTGGCCAACGTATGTACCTGGATGAACGACGTCGCCTCGGCCTGGCTCATGACGTCCCTCACAAGCAAGCCGATCTGGGTGGCGCTGGTCTCGACATGCGCGACATTGCCGGTTTTTCTGCTTGGCCTGCCCAGTGGGGCGTTGGCCGATAGCCTGGACCGACGCCGCTTTCTGCTTGGCACGCAACTCTGGGTCGCGGCTCTCGCCGTGCTCATGTGTGCGATTTCGGCACTGCAGCTGATGTCGCCGCCGCTACTTTTGGCCCTGGCCTTTGCCAATGGCATCGGCCTGGCGCTGCGCTGGCCAGTGTTTTCTGCCTCCATTCCGGAGACTGTGCCGCGCTCACAATTGCCTGCCGCACTGGCACTGACCGGGGTTGCCGCGAACGCCTCGCGCATCCTCGGGCCGCTGATGGCAGGCATGATCATCGCCGCGGCAGGCAGCGCGTGGGTATTCGCGCTCAACGCCGTTCTCTCGGTGGCCTCGGTGTTCCTGATCCTGCGCTGGAAGCGTGTTCATGTGCCAAGCCCCCTGGGTCGGGAGCCGCTCCTGTCGGGCATGCGTGTGGGCCTGCAATTCGTCGGGCAGTCCTCTCTGCTCAAGTCCGTGCTCCTGCGGGTGGGTCTGTTCTTTTTCCATTCCGCAGCCCTGCTCGCGTTGCTACCGCTGGTGGCCAGGCAGATGCACGGCGGCGGCGCCGGCACGTACACGGCCCTCCTGGCTACGATGGGCGGAGGCGCGATCGCAGCGGCGCTGCTCCTGCCACGTGCGCGTCGGCGCATCTCGCGCGACGCATTGGTCATCACGGGCACCATGGTGCAGTCTGCTGCGACCCTGGTGGTGGCTTTCGCGCCGAATCCATTTGTCGCGTTGCCTGCCATGGCGCTGGCCGGCGCGGCCTGGATCACGACGGTCAATTCGCTTTCTGTCTCGGCACAGTTCGGCTTGCCGGACTGGGTTCGTGCGCGCGGCATGTCGATCTACCAGATGGCCATCATGGGTGGCAGTGCGGCCGGCGCGGCGCTTTGGGGGCAGGTTGCCACCTCGGCTTCGGTGACCACGGCCCTGGCGGTTGCGGCAGCCTCCGGATCTGTATTAATGCTGCTGGCGGGCTTTTTCGTTGCGGACCGCAGCATCGAGGAAGACCTGTCGCGTTCCACGGTCATCAAGGCGCCAGTGGCGGACCATACACCCGAGGAAGGGCGCGTCCTGGTCACCATCGAGTACCGCATCGATCCGGCGCGCGCCAGCGAATTCCGTCTTCTTATGGAGGAGAGCCGACGCTCGCGTCTGCGGCAGGGGGCGCTGGCCTGGCACCTGCTCATCGACATCTACGACCCAGGGCGCTTTGTCGAAGAGATCATCGATGAATCCTGGACCGAACACCTGCGGCGCTTTGATCGCGTCAGCAAGGCCGATGTCGCCCTGCGTGAACGCAAGCTCGCCTTTCATATCGCCCAGGACCCGCCCCTGATCCAGCGATTCATCATCGAATCGGAACCGGGCCGCTGAGGCGGCAGGGGGCGAAGGGTCCCTGCGGTGCTGGCCCTATGCCGGCGGCAGCAGGCGGCCGCGCGCAAGCAGCAGCAGCGTGCGCACGGCCAGGTAAGCGATGACGAGGCTTGCGATGCCTACGGCAGTCAATGCAACCGTGTCGGGCCAGTCGCCGCGCCGCACGCCCTCGACAGCGACGCTGGCCATGGCCGCCACTGGGAACGAGAACGACCAGAAGCCCGGGGCGAAGGAGATCTCCGACCAATAACGCCAGCGCGTCAGGATCGCCAGCGTCGGCCCGCTGGCCACGCCAAGAAAGACCATCAGCACATCGGCCGGAAGTTCCGGCCAGAGCGATGCGGCGGCCATGCCGCCGATGGCCGCCGGCGCCATTTCCAGGCCGATCAGGGGGCGCAGCGGTGCCGGCAGCGGACCGCTGAAAAGGCGATTGAGAATGCGGATTTCCAGGAGTCCCCAAGCACCCAGACCCATTCCGAAGAGGAGTGCAGCCCAGCCGGCCATTCCCTGGGCATTGAGCGCCAGCGCGCCTACCAGGCCGCCTGCAACCGTTGGCAGGTAGAAGGCCGGGGTCACCATTGCCTCGGGAATTTGACCGGTAGACAATTTTCCGACCACCTGCCAGGCGGCGACGGCCTGCATGGCAAGGGCCGCCAGCGTCAGACCCAGCCACAGCATCGCCAATGCGCTGAACGCCGGAGCCAGCAGAGTTACCGCGAGCAGGACCGCCACCGGCAACAGGGCGAGCAGCGGGCCTTGCACCGGATGCTGCCATTCGGCGCGCACGATCGCGGGGTAGGCGATCAGCTTGGCCATCCACAGGCAAGCCAGCAGCACAAGGATGGCCAGCGCGCCCCCCGTGAGCCATAGCGACAACGGGTTTCCCATGGTAATTCCCAGCGGAACAAGGCGTTGCCACGCACCGGCCAGGCCAAGTAGACCTAGGGGGATCGCGAATAGGCCAGGCAGCAGGCGCGCCAGCCAGTGTCGCGGCGCGGCAGAGGTCGACGGCGGGGTCATTTGCGTCCTGTCGTGACCGCCGGCAGCGGTAGTGCGGTCTGGTACTTGACCTGCTTCAAGGCGAACGAGGAGCGGATGTTGGCGATGCCGGCAATCTTGCTCAGATGGTTGACAATGAAATGCTCGAGCGCCTGCACATCGGGGACCACCACGCGCAGGAGGTAGTCCGAATCGCCCGTCATCAGATAGCACTCCATGACTTCGGGACGCTTGCCGATCGCGGATTCAAAATTCTCCAATTGCTTCTCCACCTGCTTTTCCAGGGTCACCTGGATGAATACGCTGACCGTGAGGCCCAGCTTCAGCGGGTTGAGCAGGGTGACATAGCGGTCGATGTAGCCCTGCGCTTCCAGTTCACGCACGCGCGCCAGGCAGGGCGACGGTGAGAGATTGACCGCCTCCGCAAGTCGCACATTGGAGAGCCGGGCATCCTGTTGCAACTTTTCCAGGATGCGCCAGTCGGTCAGGTCGATAGGAGGGCGCGGCATGCGATTTCGTGAAAGCATAGAAGGGCCGCATATTATGCTGGTTTAGCCGAGTGACTCGTAATCAACCCAGCGCTGCTCGGCCCGCCAGGGATCAAAGGAAATCGTCCTCAAGCTCGCGGCGCGGCTGCCGTAGAGGATGAACCCGTATAACGCGAGAAACACCCTCCATCGGCGATCGAACGAGGTCGACGACAACGCGTTGGAACGGCCCCTGGTCCAGCCGGTTGCTTTGCGAATCGGAAGCGACTCTTGCCGTTTCAAGAAATTTAGCGTCCCACTTAAGCGACCGAATGCAAGCAGGTATCGCATCCATGTCCCGTCGCGGCCAACCCGCTACCGACCAGGCCGGAGTCAACCCGCGTCTTGAGGTTCAGGTCTCGGCCCAGCTGGTTGCGCTGGCCTACGGGCGGATGAGGCAATCGATCATTCTGTCGGTGACCGTGGCCCTTTTGTTCGTCGGCCTGGTGATGCCGCATTTCGAGGCAAGCACTCCCCAGCTACTAGGTTGGTTCGTCGCACTGATCGTGGTGTCAATCGGACGCTACATCCTCCTCAAGCAATTTCAGCAGGCCGGCGCAGCAGATCAGGCCGACCCGAAGTGGCGCAGGCGATTCTTCGTGGCTTGCGCTTTCGCGGGCCTCAGTTGGTCCCTCGGCCCGCTGCTGCTTTTGACCGATAGCAGGCCGGGGGCGACCATGATCCTGGTCGTGACCCTCTTGAGCGTATGCGCCGTTGGCGCAATGAGTTTGTCGCCGCTGCTCGGAGCCATGCGGCTTTTTCTGATGACAAGCATGTTGCCTCTCGCATTCGCGCTTGCTCGTCCTGGAGAGCCGGCGGGCCTGGTTACGGCCCTGGCTGTAGTGGCGGCACTTATCGCCTTGTTTCGTGCAGGCAAGGACGCACATCAGGGCACCGCGCGGCTGGTCGAGGCCGAGCGGGCCATGGCCATCTCGCGAGCGGAAACCGAGAGCATGATGGCCGAGATCCGCCGACTCGCGAAGGTCGCGGAACTGACCACGAACGCAGTGTTCGTGCAGGATGCCGACTGGCGCATCACCTGGGCCAACCAGGGTTTTTTCGAGATGTCCGGCATGGCGGCGTCGGAGGTCATCGGCCGCCGATCACTGGAGCTTATTCATCTCGAAGAGCAGGACCTGGCCGCACTCCAGGGGTTTGCGATGGGAGATACCCGAACCGGCTTCACGCGCGAAATGCGCTGCCGTGCCAACAACGGTCGCGGCTACTTCATCCGTGTGGACACGCACGCGACGCTGGATGCGTCGGGTCGCGTGAGTGGCTTCGTCAACGTCATCACCGATTTGACAGAGCATGCCGCGCTGTCGGCACGGCTGCAGGAAAACCTGGCGTTGGTCGACGCGCTATTCCAGAACATTCCTATCCCGGTGGTACTGAAGGATGTGCATGGGCGCTATCTGCGTCTGAACCGCGCCTATGCCGACATGTTCGGCCTGCAAGTCGAATCCCTGATCGGAGCGCATGCTTCCACCGTGATAGATCCGGTTGCTGCTTCCCGTCATGCCGAAGTCGACCGCGACATCATCGCCGGGGCGGGTCCGCGCACCTATGAACTGCGTCAGACGCTACAGGGCGGAAAGGGCTTCGATGCCCTGGTGTCCAAGGTATCGGTCAAGGGGGCGGATGGCAGAATCTCCGGCCTCATCAGCACCGTCGTCGACATCTCAGCACAAACCGCCGCCGCGGAAGCCATGCGCTCCGCCAAGGAGAACGCCGAGGCAGCAAATCGGTCCAAAACCCGCTTTCTGGCCAACATGAGCCACGAATTGCGCACCCCGCTCAACGCAGTGATCGGTGCGGCGCAACTGCTGCGCATGGTTGGGAACGATGCCAATCGGCGCGAAAGCCTCGTCGAAGCGATTCACCAGGGCGGCGCGAATTTGCTGGGCTTGATCGAGAGCATCCTTGACCTGACCAAGATCGAGGTCGGCCAGATGCGGCTGGAAGACCAGGCTTTCAATCTGCTGGACTGTGTCGAAGCGGCCATCGCGACCACCGCCGTCAACGCCCGCGCGAAGGGATTGAAGCTTGCCTGCATCGTCGATCCGAAGATGGGTGTCTGGCGGCGTGGCGATGCGGCGCGTGTTCGCCAACTGATGCTCAATCTGCTTGGCAATGCGGTGAAATTCACTGATCGCGGTGAAATCACCTTGCGCGTATGCCCGTGCGAGTCGACGGGCATGATCAAGTTCGCGATCAGCGACACGGGAATCGGCATCAACGAATCCGAGCAAGCGCGCATCTTCGAGCCTTTTCGCCAGGGGGATGACGGCGCGAATCGCAAGTTTGGCGGCAGCGGGCTGGGGCTTGCGATCGTCCGCGAAGTCGTCGACGCCATGGGCGGCACCATCAATGTCGTCTCTGATCCGGAGAAGGGTTCCACGTTCACTTTCGCGATTGCTCTCCCCGAGTCGCAAGAAATCACGCAAGCCCCGCAGGCCTTCGATGCCCGCCAGGTTGCTTTCCTCGAGCCACACGAGGCCAGCGCGGAGAGTCTCGTCGCTTCGCTGGTGCGCCTGGGTTGTGTGCCGACGCGCTGTCGCGACGTCAAAGACCTGCGCCAATGGGCGATCGAACACGGTCGGGAGAGCCCGGATAGCTGGGTCCTTGTCGCCGCCGACGCCGATGCCGCATGGGAACTGGCAGAAGCGTGCATCGACGAGGTCGATCCGTCTCGAGTGATCACCATGGAGGACGCAGCGGCCTACGAGGCCGACGTTGCCAGAGAGCGTTTCGGACTGTCGCGCAGTCTGGTCAAGCCAATACTGCGCTCGGCACTCGTCAGCCGCTTTGGCACCATCGACCGGCTCGCAGGGGAGTTGCCCGCTGCGCCGGACACGACGCAGGCGGCGTCCGGCCGCCGCCAAATCCTGGTCGTCGAGGACGATCCTCTCAATGCGAGCATCGTGCATGGCATGCTCACCTATGCGGGCTACGCGGTGACGATCGCAACTGACGGCGCAAGTGCGCTCGCAACAATACGCGACGCAGACTTCGATGTCACGCTCATGGACTGGCAGATGCCCGACATGGACGGACTCGAGGTCACACGCCGCTTGCGCGCCGGCGATGCAGGTGAACACGGCCGGACCATGCCTATCGTTGCGCTTACTGCCAATGCGTTTGCCGAGGATCGTGTCGCATGCCTGGACGCGGGAATGAATGACTTCCTTACCAAGCCGGTGTTGAGCGAGCATCTGATCGAGACTGTCATGCGATGGTGTCAAGGAAACGCCGCGGCGCAGGCGGCCAGGCTGATGGACCTCGCGGACGTGATTTTTACTACCCCTGACGAGGCGAAAACCTGCGCGTTCGATCGCGCCGTGCTGGAGGCGTTGCCAATGGTCGCCTCGGGCAACGATCCCGGGTGCATCCAGCGGATACTGTCGATGTATGAGATTAACGCCGCAGCGCTGCTCGCTGATATCGAATCTGCGGCTGACGCCGGCGACGCGAAGCGACTTGAGCGCAGCCTGCACAAGCTCAAGTCTTCCAGCGGACAGATTGGCGCAACAGCGCTGGCGCAGCGCGCGAGTGTTATGGAGAACCACCTGCGGCAAGGGGGGGCGTCCAGCCCGCAGTGGCCGGGCGAATTGCGTAGTGAATTTGCGAGCTACAGTGCGGCGCGCCAGGACCTTGCTGCATTTGCCGATGAGACTGCCGAGATTTAAAGGACTCGATCGCGCGGGTGGAAATCGCAAGTAGCTGGCACAAATGCTGGCGGAGCGAGGGAATTTCAGCATTTCATTCTGTAGCGCGGGACTTTTACGGCGAAAAGCGCAACTCTCTCGCGACTCTCAGGATTTAAGCTTGTAGGTCAGTTCCAACTTTCACGCCAACCATGGCTGACCTTACCGACGCTGGCATCGTCCTAGCGAAACTTCTGCCTGCCGACCTCGATGCGGCAGAGACCCGTGAATGGATCGAGGCGCTCACGGCTGTGGTTGCCAATGAGGGCGAAGAGCGCGCGGCGTTCTTGTTGAATCGCCTGGTCGAAACCGCGCGCGGAATCGGTGTGGAGGTGCCGCGCGGGTTGACCACGCCATATCACAATACGATCCCTCTTGAGCGCCAGGCGCCGTTTCCAGGTGACCTTTCGCTGGAGAAGCGCCTGACGGCCATCGTGCGCTGGAACGCCCTTGCCATGGTGGTGCGCGCCAACAAGGCATCGGCCGAACTGGGCGGGCACATCGCCTCGTATGCCTCGGCGGCCGATCTCTTCGAGGTCGGTTTCAATCATTTTTTCCGCGGCAGCGACGCCACGGCCGGCAGCGATCTGGTGTTCTTCCAGCCGCACTCGGCCCCGGGGGTGTATGCACGCGCCTTCCTCGAGGGGCGGCTGGGCGAGGAACGACTGGCCAACTACCGGCGCGAAGTCGGCGGGCAGGGGCTGTCTTCCTACCCCCACCCCTGGCTGATGCCTGATTTCTGGCAGTTTCCGACCGGCTCGATGGGTCTGGGACCGATCCAGGCGATCTACCAGGCGCGCTTCATGCGTTATCTCGAGCATCGCTCCATCGCCGCTACCGGTGGCCGCAAAGTGTGGTGCTTTGTTGGCGACGGCGAAATGGACGAGCCGGAATCTCTGGCGGCCCTGTCGCTGGCAGCGCGCGAGGGCCTGGACAACCTGATCTTCGTGGTCAATTGCAACCTGCAGCGCCTGGATGGACCGGTGCGCGGCAACGGATCCATCGTCCAGGAACTGGAAGGGCTGTTTGCCGGCGCGGGATGGAACGTCATCAAGCTCCTGTGGGGTTCGAACTGGGATGCCCTCTTTGCGCGCGACACAGCTGGCGCGCTGGTACGACGCCTGCACGAGACCGTCGACGGCGAGTTCCAGAAATACGCCGCGACCGACGGCCGCTTCAATCGCGAGCATTTCTTCAACAAGTACGAGGAGGTGCGCCAACTGATCGCGCACATGAGCGATGCCGACATCGACGCCTTGCAACGCGGCGGCCACGATCCGGTGAAGATTCACGCCGCCTACCACGCCGCAGCCAGCCATGGCGGCGCACCGACGGTGATCCTGGCCAAGACCATGAAGGGCTTCGGCATGGGGTCGGCGGGCCAGGCGAAGATGACTACGCACCAGCAGAAGAAGCTTGACGATGAGTCCCTGATCGCGTTCCGCGACCGTTTCGCTCTGCCCCTGTCGGACGCCGAGACCCTGTCTTTGGCCTTCTACAAACCGGCCGAGGAAAGCGTGGAGATGAAGTACCTGCGCGCACGCCGTGCCGCGCTGGGCGGCCCGCTGCCGTCGCGACGAACCAGCGCGCCGGCACTGCCTGTCCCGGCGGCAAGCGCCTTCGCCCGCTTCGCGTTCGAGCCTTCGGGCAAGGGCGGTGATTCGTCTTCCACGATGGCCTTTGTGCGCATGCTGACCAACCTGACGCGCGATCGCGGCCTGGGCAGGCATGTGGTCCCCATCGTTGCCGACGAGGCGCGCACCTTCGGCATGCAGGCCATGTTTCGCGGCATCGGCATCTATGCGCCACGCGGCCAGGCATACGAACCGGAGGATGCCGACGAACTCCTGTTCTACAAGGAGGCCCGTGACGGGCAGATCCTGGAGGAGGGCATCACAGAGGCGGGCGCGCTGTCGTCGTGGATCGCTGCGGCTACCAGCTACGCGAACCATGGCGTGGCCATGCTGCCTTTCTACATCTACTATTCGATCTTCG
Source organism: Burkholderiales bacterium (assembly GCA_046160545.1). Taxonomy (GTDB): domain Bacteria; phylum Pseudomonadota; class Gammaproteobacteria; order Burkholderiales; family JAEUOS01; genus JAEUOS01. The sequence goes on along the minus strand of JBJXGS010000082.1, from coordinate 35,982 downwards.
GCTTTCAGCGCGTCGCCGACCTGATCTGGGCAGCGGCGGACCAGCGTGCGCGTGGCTTCCTGATCGGTGCGACCGCCGGCCGCACCACCTTGTCAGGCGAAGGCTTGCAGCACCAGGACGGATCCAGCCACCTGGTCGCCTCGACAGTGCCGAACTGCCGCGCTTACGATCCCTGCTATGGCTACGAGGTCGCCACCATCGTCGAGGAGGGCATGCAAGCCATGCTGGCGCGCGGCGAAGACGTGTTCTATTACATGACTGTGATGAATGAGAACACGGTGCAGGCGCCAGCAGACCCGGCCATGCGCGAAGGCATCGTGCGCGGCATGTACCGACTGCGCGGGTGTGAAGGCGCTGCCCAGGTGCGCCTCCTGGGCAGCGGCGCGATTCTGCCCGAGGTGTTGGCAGCAGCCGAACTGCTCAAGACCGAATGCGCCGTTGGATCCGAGGTCTACTCGGTCACAAGCTTCACAGAGTTGCAGCGCGACGGTGTCGAAACCGCGCGCGCTGCGTTGTCGGCCATGCTCGAGTCCGGCACGCCGCCCGGGAATTCCTGGGTAGCGCGCTGCCTGGGTGGGTCGCGCGCGCCCGTCATCGCGGCCAGTGACTACGTGCGTGCCCTGCCGGAATTGATCCGTGCGCAGATCGACACCCGCTATGTCACGCTCGGCACCGATGGTTTCGGCCGCAGCGACACGCGCGCGGCGCTGCGCGACTTTTTCGAGGTTGATCGGCGCCACATCGCGGTCAATGCGCTGGCTGCGCTTGCGCAGGAAGGCGTGATCCCGGCCGCGCGGGTCAGAGCGCTGGCCGAGCGGCTCAAGGTGAGCCTCGCGCCGACGCCGCCCTGGCGATGCTGAACGCCGGCGCGGTCGCCGCCCAGCGGGCGCCGCGCAAACTTGCAGCATGGCAACCCGAGCCGGCGCACGGAGTTAGAATCGCGCTCTCTTGTGGGGCAAAGTCGCGCCGCTCCCACCTCTGCCATCGCTTCGAAGCCAATCCATGCAACCTTCCCGCCGTGAGGACCTGACCCTGATCCAGGGCCGGGGCTGCTACGCCGCCGACTGGAACCGCCCCGACCAGCTGCACGCCTGTGTGGTGCGTTCGCCGCACGCCGCGGCGCGCATCAAGGGCCTCGATGCCGCCGCCGCGCGCGCCATGCCCGGTGTCGCGGCCGTGCTGACACACGCCGACGTAGAGAGCGCTGGCGTCAAGTCTTTGCTGGGGGGCATCGCTACCAAGGACAAGCATGGCGCGACCATGAAGAAGCCGGTCCATCCGGTACTGGCGGTCGATCGGGTCGCGTATGTCGGCCAACCGGTCGCCTTCGTGGTAGCCGCGACGCCTGCGCAGGCACAGGATGCCGCCGAAGCGGTGGTCGTCGATTACGCCGAAGAAGCTGCGGTGGCGAGCTTTGCCGATGCAGTGGCGCCCGGAGCAGCACTGGTCCATGCCGACATCGCTGGCAACCTTGCGTTCGTGCACGAGCACGGCGATGCGGCGGCGACCGATGCCGCCTTCGCCAAGGCCAAGCGCGTGACGACCCTGCGCGTGGAGAGCCAGCGTCTGATCGTCAATCCGATGGAGCCGCGCGCCTGCCTGGTGGCATTCGATGCCGTCAGCGGCCGCTTCACGATTCATTCGCCGTCCCAGGGCCTGTTGGGCGCGCGTGGACAGATCGAGCAGATCTCCGGGGTTGCCGCCAAGGATATTGAACTGGTCGTAGAGGATGTCGGTGGCAGCTTCGGCATCCGCAGCACCCCGTATTCGGAAGTGTTCCTCAGCATGATCGCCGCGCGCTCGTTGGGCAGGCCGGTCAAGTGGGTTGGCTCGCGCACCGATTCGTTCCTTTCCGACTATCACGGCCGTGCACTCGCGCTGACCGGTGAAGTGGCGATGGATGGCGAGGGGCAATTCCTGGCGATGCGCTGGAATGACGAGGTTGATCTGGGCGGCTACGCCGGACCGTTCGGCGCCTTCATCGGTACCCAGAATCTCTCGATCACCTCGCACGGCGTCTATGCGGTACCGGCGGTTCATGTCACCTCGCGGCTGGCCTATACCAATACCACGCCGATCTCGGCTTACCGCGGCGCAGGGCGTCCGGACATTGCCTATGCGATCGAGCGCCTGGTCGATGCCGCGGCTTTCGAGCATGGCTTCGATCCGGTCGAATTGCGCCGGCGCAACATGATCAAGCCCGGCCAGATGCCTTACAAAACGGCCACCGGCCCGACTTACGATAGCGGCGACTTTCCTGCGGTCATGGACCATGCGCTGAAAAGCGCGGACCGTGCCGGGTTTGCGGCACGTCGCGCGCAGAGCGCGGCGCACGGAAAGTTGCGCGGCCTTGGTTTCGCGACCTACCTCGAGGCTGCCGGCGCCGGCGCGGTCAACAAGGACCAGACTCAGGCGCGCTTCGCTGCGGATGGCAGCGTGACCATCTATTGCATGGCCGGCGGCTCGGGTCAGGGGCACGAAACCACTTTCGTGGGCGTGTTTGCAGGCGCCCTGGGCGTAGCGCCGGAGACGATACGCTACCGCGCCAGCGCGCCGGACTCGACCCTGGTTGGCAACGGTACCGGCGGATCGCGCACGGCGTTGGGGCAGGGCAGCTCGTTCAAGGCACTGGCCACGAAGGTGATCGAGATCGCCACCCCGCTGGCTGCGCGCGCATTGGGCGCCGAGATGGTCAGTTTTGCCGCAGGCGCTTTCAGTGGCGCTGGCAAATCGATCACGCTCGCCGAGCTGGCACGAAGTCTCGCCGGACCGGGGGCGCATCCTTTGGATTGCGAAGCGGAGACCTCCTCGGGCATGACCTTCCCGAACGGCTGCCATGTCGCCGAAGTGGAGGTTGATCCCGCGACCGGCACGACGCGCTTGCTGCGCTACACCGCCGTCGACGACCTGGGCAACATCCTGCAGCCGGTCCTCGTCGAAGGCCAGGTGCACGGCGGCGTCGCGCAGGGCTGGGGCCAGGTGTTCGGCGAACACGCGGTCTATGACGGCGCCTCCGGCCAGTTCCTGACCGCGAGTTTCATGGATTACCCGATGCCGCGCGCCGACTGGCTCGCCGGCAGTTTCACGCGCGAGGCGCATCCGGTGCCGACACCGCTCAACCTGATGGGGGCCAAGGGTGTCGGCGAATCGGGCTGTTCCGGGTCGCTGCCGGCGCTTGTCAATGCGATGCACGATGCCCTGCGCGGCGCAGGTGTCCGGCTCTTGCAGATGCCGCTCACCCCGGCGGTGGTTTGGCGCGCGTTGACCGAAGCCGCCGGCGCCAGGCAACGCGCGGCCTGATCGAATTCACCCAGAAGGAGAACAGATGTACGCTTTCGAATACTTGCGCGCGACATCACTCGATGACGCTGCGAAGCTCTTGGCGACCCACCCGGAAGCCAAGCTCCTGGCCGGCGGCCAGACCTTCATCCCGACGCTCAAGGCGCGCCTGGCCCAGCCCAGTCACGTGATAGACATAGGGCGCATCAAGGATCTGACTGGCATCAAGGTTGACGGTGCGACCGTGACCATCGGCGCGATGACCCGCCACGCCGAAGTGGCAGCTTCGGCCGCGATCAAGAAAGCCATTCCTGCACTCGCGGCGCTCGCCTTCGAAATCGGTGACCAGCAGGTGCGCAACCGCGGCACCATCGGCGGGTCGGTGGCCAACAACGACCCGGCGGCCGACTACCCGGCGGCGGTGCTGGCTCTCAACGCGACGATCATCACCAACAAGCGCTCGATTGCGGCCGACGATTTCTTCCAGGGCATGTTCGCCACCGCCTTGGGCGAGGGCGAGATCATCAAGGCCGTGGCGTTTCCGGTCCCCAGGCGCGCTGCGTACAACAAGTTTCACCACCCGGCGTCCGGTTACGCGATGGCCGCATCCTTCGTGGCCGATACCGCCGCAGGGGTGCGCGTGGCAATTACCGGTGCCGGCGCCTCGGGTGTGTTCCGCTTCGGCGCCGCGGAGGCTGCATTGGCCAAGAACTTCTCGGCCGCCGCCGTCGAAGGCCTCAAGGTCGACGAGAGCGAATGCATTTCCGACCTGCACGCCGGTGCCGACTACCGCGCGCACCTGGCTGTAGTCATGACCAAACGCGCTGTCCTCAAGATCACTGGATGAGAATCATGAGCAAAGTCTCCTTTACCGTAAACGGCAAGCCCGTCAGCGTCGAGGCCGAAGGGCGTACCCTGCTGGTAGACGCGATCCGCGACCAGTTGCGCCTGACCGGCACGCACGTCGGCTGCGACACCAGCCAGTGCGGCTGCTGCACGATCCACATGGACGGCGTCGCCGTCAAGTCATGCGCCATCCTGGCACTGTCGGCCGAGGGCGCCGACATCAAGACCATCGAAGGCATGGCCAACGGTGACAAGCTGCACCCGGTGCAGCAGGCTTTCACCGAGTGCCACGGCCTGCAATGCGGCTTCTGCACCCCGGGAATGATCATGGCGGTGGCCGGCATCCTCAAGGACAATCCGAGCCCGACCGACGACGAGATCATCAAGGGTCTGGAAGGCAACCTGTGCCGTTGCACGGGATACGTCAACATCATCAAGTCGGCACACCGCGCTGCCGAGTTGATGCGCGGCTGAGCCTTTTCGCCGGTGTGACTCCGACGCCGGCAGAACAATAGTCCCCGGCAGGGGGCGTTGCCCATTGTTGTACCTGCACAAGATCCTGCCGCTTCTGCTCATGCCGCTGGTCGTGACCGGCGCCATGGTCGCCTACGGCATTGCCAGGAAGCGACCACGCTGGGCCTGGGCGGGCCTGCTGCTTCTCTATGCTGGTGCAACCCCTCTGGTTGCCGGTGCGTTGTTCGGCCTCGTCGAGTGCGGCATGCAGCGTCGCGAGGCCGACGAGATGCCCGCAGCGCAGGCGATCGTGGTCCTCTCCGGAATGCTTGGCGGCGTGCCCGGCAGCCGGGGGGTGGTCGTCGAATGGGGGGATGCGGATCGGTTTTTTGGCGGCCTGGAACTCTATCGGGCAGGCAAGGCGTCGCTCCTCATCTTCACCGGCGGTCGTGTGCCCTGGCAGGATCGCATTCCTCCCGAGGGGCAGGTGCTCAAGGCGCATGCCGAGGCCTTTGGTGTGCGCAGCGCCGATATTCGCGTCAGCGCGGATGCTGCCAACACCGCCGAAGAGGCGCAGGCCGTACGCAGCCTCCTCGGTGCAGGCGTGCGCGACATACTGTTGGTGACCTCCGCGTTCCACATGCCGCGCGCACAAACGCTGTTTACGCGAGCCGGTTTCCACGTGATCGCGTACCCGGTTGATTTCAAGGTCGGGGTTGCCGCACGGACGCCGATGGACTTCCTGCCCAGCGCCGCCGCGCTGGCGATGAGCGAGGGCGCACTGCGCGAAATGCTGGGGCGCGCCTACTACGCTGTCTTCAGTCGACCCTGAGGAGTCTGCGCGAGGGGCCGACGGGCATGCCCTACTGCACGCCTTCGCTGAGTGCCAAGGCTTCCAGTGCGGCCACGTAGCAGGCCATCGGCACGCGCACGATTCCCGCACCGATCTGTCCGATGCCTGCTTCCTTGTGCGCGATGCCGGTGGTCACGACAGGCCGGATACCGGTATCGACGACCTTGCGCACGTCGATCCCGGTTGGTGCACCGGCGAACTCCAGGTTGGGGAGCGACAGCGCAGGATTGCGGGTCGTGGTGACCTCGTACATGAGGCGTGAATAATGATTTGCGTCGGCGACGCTGCCTCCGACCAGGAGGGTCAGCGCGGGTGAGGCGGCGAGCGAGAAGCCGCCGTATCCGGCGGTCTCGGTGATCGCCGAATCACCCAGATCGGGGTTGGCATCCTCCTGCTTGTAGCCGGGAAAGAAGAGGCCGACCGGGTGATCTGAAGGCGCCTGAAACCACGCGCGCCCCAGGCCGGAGACGCGCAGTGCCGTGGTGGTGCCATTGCGCGCAGTCGCGGTGACGATGGACGAGTGCGGCACGCCGTGCGCGGCGTCCATGATTGCCTTGGCGGCGACCATCGAGAGATTGAGAAAGAACTGCGAGGTGCGCGCGATGAAATCCAGTGTTTCCTTGACGTGGGCCCTGGGCGTATCGGTTCCTGCCAAGGCGGTTGCGACCTGCATGAAGTAAAGCGAGGTCGCGGCGACGTTGCGCGAGTGGACCTCGTCTCCCATGAGCAGGGCCTGCGCCTGAATTGCGCGCAGGTCGATGCCGCCCGGCACGGCCAGCGTGGCGGCCTTGAGGGTCGGTGCGAGGACGCTTTCGAACCACTTCAGGCGCGCCAACACGTCGGCGCTGTTGGCGCCGAAGCGCAGGCACTTGCCGATGCCCTCGTTGAGGTTGGTATAGGCAAGATTGCCGTGGGTCGCATTCCTGACCACGAACACCGGCATCGATGCCGAGATGATGCCGGTCATGGGTCCGACGGCGTCGAAGTCATGGCACTGCGCAAAGGTGATCTCGCCGGACACGAGCATGCGGCGTGCAAGCTCGGCTGTGTCGGCCCAGCCCTCGTAGAGGACTGCGCCGATCATCGCCCCGTGCATCGGCCCACACATGTCGCCCCAGGCAACCGGCGCCCCCGCGTGCAGCAGGATGCGCTCGCTCTTCATGCGCGGCCAGACGGAATCGGCACGCAGGGCCACGTCGACGAGCATCGGCCGCGCCGCGACGATGCGTTCACAAGCTGCGCGGTTGGCCGCATCGATGCGACTGCCGGTGGAGTCGGGGTCGCCGACGTCGCCCATGAGCTGGGCGAGTTTCCAGGCCAGCGCCGGGTCGGCATTGCCTGGCGGCTGCCAGTCGAGCTGCACGGCGGACCCGCCATTGGCGGTAACGCTGGCGTTGAAGCTTTCCAGTCCGACATTGACGACGGCGGGGGCTTGATCGAGAAGGGCGTGTGGCATTGGTATTGAAAGCTTGCAGGTTTACGTTTGCGGCAAAGCGCTTGCCAGTATCAGTCCGGTGAGCATGTCCCACCCGGACGTATTGCCGATTGTTGCGACCTCGTTCGCGGATTCGACCAGCCGTTCCTGGGATTCGGCCGCCGCAGCCCGGTTGAGCAATTCGTGCATGGCGGCAAAACTCTTGCCCCTGGCATGATCGGCGAGCAGCGCCAAGCTCACCGGGTGGGTTCGACCCGCGGCAGCTGCGCAGATGCTGGTCGCACAAGCGCTCCATGCCGCGCAACCCGGATACCGGGAATGGATGGCAAAGAGCGCGCCGCCCAGGAGATCGTCTCCCGAGGGAGTGAGCCCGGAACCGACACCGATCAACCGCAATGCGTGCGGAAGGAAGATGGCAGGCGCATTGTTCCGTGCCGCATGCATGGCGTCGCGGGCGGACTGCATCCTGGCCGCGAGGGGAAACGCCGGTGTGCGGCCGGCCAGCAGAGGGGCGAATCCGCGATCCGGGGCGCGTTTTGCCAGATGGTCTCCCAGCGCGCCGAGGCATTCAGCGATCACATCATGCGCGCAGCCGTGTGGCGGCGACGCAGCCTTTGGCGCGCGCCAGAGACGGGCGCCAGACAAGTCGATACGCCCAAGCGACCCACACTCCACAAGCACGGCGCGCGGGTGCAGCGGGCCGTACTCCCCCATCCAGAGCAAGGTTTCGGCTGCCTGTACCCAGTTGCCGCCGCCGGCCGCATCCAGCCGTGTGAAGCGACCGCAACTGCGGTCGAGTGCGGCTGCCGCGGACTCACCCACCCAGGTTGCCCTGATCGTGGCTGGACACGGGGCGAGGGCGTCAGCCATGGTCGCGCACGATGCGGGTTCCGGCGCCGGAATCAAGCGCGGCAAAGGCATTCTCCAGCGAGGTGATCACCACCTCGCCGTCGGCAAGCGCCAGGTAGTTGAGGGCGGCCTCGATCTTGGGCCCCATGCTGCCCGGCGGAAACTGGCCGTCTGCAAGATGGCGCCGTGCCTCGCTTACCGTCATGCGCGCGACGCCGCGCTGGGTCGGCTTGCCGAAGTCCAGCATCACCTGCTCGACCCCGGTCAGCATGACGAAGGCCTGCGCGCCGGCCTGCGCCGCGAGCAAGGCCGAAGTGAGGTCCTTGTCGATCACGGCGGGTACGCCATGGTGGCAGCCCTGCGCGTCGCTCACGACCGGTATGCCGCCACCGCCGGCGGCAATCGGGATGATGTCGGCAGCCAGTAGCGCCTCGATGGCATGCAGGTCGAGAATGCGTTGCGGCACGGGGGAGGGTACGACCCGACGCCAGCCACGCCCGGAATCCTCCTGCATGACCCAGCCGGTTTCCCCGGCCATGCTCTTGGCCTCGGCTTCGCTGAAAAACTTGCCGACCGGCTTGGTCGGGTTGGCAAAGGCCGGATCGTTCGGGTCGACCTCGACCTCGGTCAACACGGCTGCGACGCGGGCGTCGCAGCCGCGCCTCTTGAGGACGTTCGAGAGGGATTGTTCCAGCATGTAGCCCATGCCACCCTGGGAGTGCGCGACGCATACGTCCATCGGCATGGGCGGCAGCTCTCGAGCGGTGCGTGCCATGCGAAACAGGATATTGCCCACCACCGGGCCGTTGCCGTGCGTGAGGATCAGCCGGTAACCCGCCTTGATCATGCGCACCAGGTGCTCGCACAGCCCTGCCATGACGTCGAGCTGTTCTTCGGCCGTGCCCTTGATGTTCGGCGGATAGGCGGCGTTGCCTCCCAGCGCGATGACAACGCGCTTGCCGTTCATGCTGCCGCCTTGCGAGGCAGCAGCGCGGCTGCGAGCCGTGCGGCGTGGCTGCTCGAAGGTGCAAGCATGACACCGGCGTCGGCCAGTACTTTTTCCTGCCGCGAGCGGACCTGTGGATCCTCCTCGGTGCCGCAGACGAATCCCACCATCGCAAGCGTGCGTCCGGCCTTGTGTGCCGCAGCGGACGCTTCCTTGAGCGCGGGGGCGACGGCCCCTGCCGGGTCCATGTGACCCGCGTAGCCAAGCACGATGTCGATCAGAAGGACAGCCGTCGTCGGGTCTTCCGCTTCGCTGCGGATGCGCTGCACGCGGGTCGAAGGATCGATCATCGGGTGCGGTTTGCCGACAGTGAAGTCGTCGTCGCCCAGGTCCAGAATCGTGTGTTCCTGTGAGCGCCTGATGTCTGCGAGTGTCAGGGTCGGGTTCAGCGGCACGTTGGAGCGGCAGGCTATCCCGGCGTCGCGCAATGCGACCTGCGCTTCGGTGCAAAAGGTGCCGCCGGAGAACAATCCGCGCACATGGCGTTGCGAGGCAGCGTAGGCAGGCAGGGCCTGCGGCTGCGAGGCTGGCACAGGCGACGGCGCGAAAGTGGTACCGCGCACGCGTGCCACGCAAGCTGCAGCGCAGTCATAGAGCGTGGAGGTCGCGGTGATATTTGCCGGCAGCCCGGTCAGCTTGCCTCCCAGGAAGCAGGCAACGACCGGCTTGCCGGCGCGTGCCGCACGCTCGACGACCTTTGCCATGACCTGCGGAGCGGGAGGTTTGGAAACGATGCCGATGACCGCGGTTGCAGGATCATTGGCCAGCAGGTCCAGCGCTGCCAGCATGGTCAGTCCACCGATCTCGGCCTTGATGTCGCGTCCACCGGTGCCGATGGCATGCGAGACGCCTTCGCCCATGATGTGGACCTGGGATGTCACTTCCTGGAGCCCGGTTCCCGACGCGCCGATGAAGCCGATGCGACCGCGCCTGACCACGTTGGCAAAGCCCAGCGGCACCCCGGCGATGATTGCCGTCCCGCAGTCAGGGCCCATGACAAGGGCGCCGCGCGCGGCGGCCAAGTCCTTGATGACCCTTTCCTGCGCGAGCGGCACGTTGTCCGAGAACAGGAACACCGAGTGCCCGGCCTTGACCGCCTTCAAAGCTTCCGCCCCGGCGTAGGCGCCTGGCACGGATACCTGCACAAGATTGCTGCCATCGAGCGCGGCTGTCCCCATCGCAATGGTGCGCGGCAGGATGCGTTCGGCTTCGGCGACCTCTTTGGAACCACCGCTGAGCGCGGCGTCAATCGCGCTCAGTGCCTCATCGGCAGCCTTTGGGTCACCTGATTCGATGACAATGATGAGGTCGCTGGGCCCGGCAGCTCGAGCGGGCGCATCGGCCAGCCCTGCCTCAGCCAGGATCTCCAGGTTCGCCGGCGTGCCCATGATCAGGGTCGCGCGGGTGATCCCCGGGTCCTTCAACACCTGCTCGGCGACCAACATGAGCGCGACCGAGTCCTTGTACAAATTGGGTTTGATCTTGGTGACTATGCTCACTTCTGCGTGTCCTTGAGGGACGGGCGTTCGGGCCCGCATTGACCGCGAGGATTTTCGCAGGTTTTTGTATACAGGGGTGTATTCCTATCCCTGCGGCATCCGCCATAGGGCCGGCACATTGCCGGGCCGACGAAGCTAGATGATCTGGCCCGGCATCCAGGCCTTGAGGGCGCACAAGGCGTAGTCTTCGCCAACCTCTGTCGCGTCGGCCAGTTGCACGCGCGTCTGGTTGCCGCCGTAATGGAGCACCGAGCGCGCCCCGGCCACATAGCGATTGCGCGGCACGAGTATGGTCTTCTCGGTGCCGATCAGCATGATCGCATCGGTAGCCAACTCGTCAGCGGCGTCAAAATCGTGGCGGGTGTCAGCCTCGTGATCGGTCAGGACATTGACCTTTGCCACCGCGGTTTCGCCACGCCACACCTCGATACCAAGCAATTGGCGTCCTGCGCTATTGGCGGTGATGCGACGGATCACGCCCAGGTTCCAGCGCGCGACATTGCGCTGGCGAAATGCGATCAGTGCGCCCACGCGCGCCCAGCGTGCGGCCATTTCGGGAACCGCGCCAAAACCGCGTTCGGAGAGATCCTCGACGGTCCAGGTTTCCATCTGGCCGCGGTCGCCCGAGGTCTCAAGCTTGCCCAGGATGTCGACGGCAGCACGCGGTTTCTGCGGCATGCGCACGTGGCTCGACCCATGCGAGGTCGATACCGAACCGAAGTGCACTTCATCAAAGCGTTTCGGGTCGTACAACTCCGAGCCCATGTAGCGCGTCTCGTCGCGCTTGGCTTCCTGGCGTGCAAATTCGGCCGCAGCGACCATGCGCCGCACCTGGATGAAGCCGTGGCAGACCAGGAATTCCGCCTGCACCTTGGAGCGGTTGTGACGCCGCTCCGGGGGATGCGCACTCCAAGCCTTGTCGATGTGATTGAGCAGGCGCATGTACGCTGCCAGGCCGACTTCACCCTCCGACAGCCAGTCGGGCATGGCGCGGTCGCGCGTGGCGTCGCGCAGCAGCGATTGCGCGCGCGACTGCAGTTTCATGACATTCAGGAAGCGCAGCGATGGCGCGATGACCAGATCGGACCGCGGCCGGCGCGGGCCATGTGCCTCGGTCAGGTCGACGCAGTAGCCGTGTGTTTCGGGCGGCGCGGTGCCCAGGGAAAGGTCGTCGTCGAAGCGCGCCACGAACTGGAAATGCGCATGCGCTTGCGAGACATTGATGGTGTCCAGCGGGCCGGCTTCAAAGGCCAGGATGCGCGAGAACAGTCGGCCGCAGGTCGAACCGCGCAGCGAACAGGCCTCTTCGACCTTGCGGTGCGCCACGCGGCCGGTCTCGGCACGGCGGTACAGGTCGAATAGCTTGCGCCAGAAACTGCCCTCCGGGGGGCGCTGCCGCAGGCGCAACAGCAGGTTCTGGCGTGCCATGGCCAGCATCGCGTAATTGGCCGACAGGGTGATCTGCGGGCGCTCGTCGTCGACCGCGGGAATGGTCGTCAGACGCGAGCAGGCGTCCGCCGCTGCCACGTAGTAACGCGATAGAGCCGCCCAGGACTGGTCGTTGAGGGTCGCCTCGTCGGACTTGGGGAAGAGCATGTGCCACGCCACGCGCAGGTGGCGTTGTGCGAATTCATCCAGCATACGCACGACTTCCCTGCGGCGCTCATCCTGCAGTGGCCAGGACAGCAGATTCTCGTAGACCGAGCCGATCTCGTGCAGGCAGATCAGCGGCTGCGATGTCGGCAGTCCGGCAAGAAAATCCTTGACGTACTCGTCGTTGCCGAAGGCGACGTCATCACCGTCGTCGGTGCCTTTGCCCAGCTTTTCCTTGACCCACTTGAGCACGGATGTCTTTTCGTTCTTATGATGGAATCTGCCGGCCCTCAGGCGCGCGAGCGTGCGCAACCCGAATCCCGGAAACTTGACAAGTGTGCCTCATGACGAGACAAATTCGCAAAGGGTAACAACAAATAACACTCTGCTGCGACGCAACAATGACCCTGCGAGAGTGCGGTCAGCCTCCGGGAATACCCGCCGAAACTGTACTGAATCCCGAGTCGACATGCACGATTTCGCCGGTGATGCCGCGCGCGAGGTCCGAGAGCAAGAACGCCGTCGCATTGCCTACATCGTCGATGCCGACATTGCGTCGGAGCGGGGCATTTTCCTCGACGAATTTGAGAATTCTTGAAAACCCGCCGATCCCCATGGCTGCCAGGGTCTTGATCGGGCCGGCTGAAACACCATTGACCCGGTGCCCGCGCGGCCCCAGGCTCGATGCAAGGTAGCGCACCGACGCCTCGAGGCTGGCTTTCGCCAGTCCCATGGTGTTGTAATTTTGCACCACTCGCTCGGCGCCAAGATAGGACAGGGTGACCAGGGCGCCGTTGCGCCCGTTCATGAGTGGCTGCGCCGCCTTGGCCAGGGCGCCAAAGCTGTAGCTCGAGATATCGTGAGCCATGCGGAATGACTCGCGCGAAAACCCCTCCAGAAAATCTCCTTCAATCGCCTCCTTTGGCGCGAAAGCGATCGCATGCACCAGTCCATCGAGACCGTCCCAGGACCTGGCCAGGCCGCTGAATACGGCTTCGATCTGCGCGTCATCGGCGACATCGCACGGCAGCACCAGGGTCGAGCCGAATTCTGCTGCGAATCCGGTGATGCGCTCGAGAAAGCGTTCTCCTTGATAGGTGAACGCCAGTTCAGCACCCTGCGCGTGGCAGGCACGCGCGATGCCGTAGGCGATTGAGCGGTTTGAGAGCACCCCGGTAATCAGGATTTTCTTGCCTTGCAAAAACCCCATGCTCATCGATCCTTGTCAGGGCCGCCATCGGCCCGTGTGCGCGAATTATAGGCGCGCGCCCGGTCCCGATAGGCCTGGAGCGCTTCATTCGCTACACTGTGCGACGCAATGTGGCACGCAATCCCTTCCCCCGCATACAAGCCATGGCGCCACCTTCCCGCGCTGCTGATGTCGCTCGCGCTCAGCTCCTGCGGCGAAGCCTGGAATGACCCGTACCCTCGCCAGGGAGCCGACGGCACGACGCTCTATACCTCGTTCTCCGAGCGCCCCAAGCACCTTGACCCGGCGCGCTCCTACACCTCGGACGAGGCTGAGTTCACGGCCAACATCTACGAGCCACCGTTCCAGTATCACTACCTGAAGCGGCCCTACGAACTGATTCCGGCCGCGGCTGTTGCCGTGCCGCGTCCGCGCTACTACGACCGCGACGGGCGCGCGCTTCCCGATGACGCGCCGGTTGAAGCAATCGCGACCTCGGTCTACGAGATCCGCATTCGCCCCGGCATCCGCTACCAGCCGCACCCGGCTTTCGTCGCGGCCAATCGCAGCCTCACGCGCAGCAGCATCGTCGCCAAGACCAGGCTGGCCGATTTCGGCGCCGGTGAAACGCGCGAACTCGTGGCTGCCGATTACGTCTACGAGATCAAGCGCCTGGCGAGCCCGCGCGTGAATTCACCGATCTTCGGACACATGGCCGACTACATCGTCGGCTTGAAAGAATTCGGCGAGGCCTTGAAGGGCGATGTCAAGCGCGTCGAGGCCGCCCGCGGCAAAGCGGCCTGGCTGGACCTGCGCGAACGCGAAATCGCCGGCGTCAAGGTCATCGACAGCCACACCTACTCGATCACGGTCCAGGGCAAGTACCCGCAGTTCGTCTACTGGCTGGCAATGCCCTTTTTCGCGCCCATCCCCTGGGAGGCAGACGCCTTCTATGCGCAGGAAGGCATGGCCGAGCGCAACTTCAACTTCCACTGGTACCCGGTCGGCACCGGCCCCTACATGCTGACCGAGAACAATCCGAATGCGCGCATGGTGCTTAAGCGCAACCCGCACTTTCGCGGCGAACCCTATCCCGCCGAAGGCGAGCCCGGCGACGCCGCGGCCGGGCTGCTCGTCGATGCCGGCAAGACCATGCCTTTCATCGATCGAGTCATCTTCACACGCGAGAAAGAGCAGATCCCTTACTGGAACAAGTTCCTGCAGGGCTACTACGACCGCTCGGGTATCGACTCGGACAACTTCGACCAGGTCGTCAGGAGCGGTTCGGACGGTGAGGCGGGTCTCACCCCGGAGATGGAGGCGCGCGGCGTGCGCCTGCGCACTTCCACGGCGACGACCTCCTTCTATCTTGCCTTCAACTGGCGCGACCCGGTCGTCGGCGGTGCCGACCCGAAGAACGCCGAGCGCACCCGGAAGCTGCGCCAGGCGATCTCGATCGCTCTGGACTTCGAGGAATTCATCTCGATCTTTCGCAATGGGCGCGGCATCCCGGGGCAGGGGCCGATTCCGCCGGGCATCTTCGGCTTTCGCGAAGGCAGCATCAATCCGGTCGTCTACGAGGAGGCGGGCGGCAAACCGCGCCGCCGCAGCATCGAGGCGGCGAAACAACTACTCGCCGAGGCGGGTTATCCCGGCGGGCGCGATGGCGCGACCGGGCAACCCCTGGTGCTTTATCTGGATACGCGCGACGGTGGCCCTGGGGACAAGGCGCGCATCGACTGGTATCGCAAGCAGTTCTCTCGCATCGACATCCAGCTCGAGATCCGCGGCACGGACTGGAACCGCTTCCAGGAAAAGATCCGCAAGGGAAACACGCAGATGTTCTTCCTGGGCTGGAATGCCGATTATCCCGACCCGGAGAACTTTCTGTTCCTGCTCTATGGTCCCAATGGTGCGGCCGCCGGTGACGGCGAGAACAAGTCCAACTACGCGAACCCGGCCTTCGACGCGCTCTTCGAGAAGATGAAGAACATGGACAATGGCCCCGAGCGGCAGGCGGTGATCGACCAGGGCTTAAGCGTGCTGCAACAGGACGCGCCCTGGGTGTGGGGCTTCCATCCACGCAGCTACTCCCTTGCACATGCCTGGATGAAGAATGGCAAGCCGAACCAGATGGCCAACAACGGCCTCAAGTACCAGCGCGTCGACGCAGCGCTGCGCACAGAGCAGCGCGCGCAGTGGAACCGGCCGGTGGTTTGGCCGTTCGCCCTGCTTTTGGCCGGCGTGATCCTGTGCGCCTGGCTGGGCGTGCGCGCGTGGCGGCGCAGCGAACTCTCGACCGCGCTTGCCGAAGGGCCCACCCCCACCCAGGCGAGCCGTGGCGGAGCGGGGGTTGGCCCGTGACCGCCTACATCGTCCGACGCCTGTTGTACGCGCTCCTGATCCTGATCGGTGTGAACCTGATCACCTTCTGGCTCTTCTTCACCGTCAATACGCCCGACGACATCGCGCGCATGCAGCTGGGCGCAAAGCGCGTGACCCCGGACGCGATTGCGAAATGGAAAGCCGAGCGCGGTTACGACAAGCCGCTGCTCTACAACGCTGCTCTGCCCGGGACCAAGGCTTATACGGAGACGATTTTTTTCGAGAAATCGGTTGCCATGTTTGCGTTTGACTTCGGGCGTGCCGACGACGGGCGCGACATTGCGCTCGAGATCACCTCACGCGCACCGGCGTCGCTCGCCATCGCTGTGCCCACCTTCATGGTGGGGCTTGCCATCAACATCAGCTTCGCACTCCTGATGGCGATGTTTCGCGCCACGCGTTTCGACTTTGCATCCATCGTGCTGTGCGTCGCGTTGATGTCGATCTCGAGTCTATTCTTCATCATCGCCGGCCAGTATGTGTTCTCGAAGCTCTGGCACCTGGTGCCCATCTCCGGCTACGGTGACGGGCCGGCCGCCTTCAAGTTCCTGATCCTGCCGGTGGCCATTGGCGCCTTTGCCAGCATCGGTGGCGCGACCCGCCTCTACCGCACGATCTTCATCGAGGAGATCGCGCGCGACTATGTGCGCACCGCGCGTGCCAAGGGCCTCTCCGAGTTCACCGTGCTGTTCCGCCATGTGCTCAAGAACGGCATGATCCCGATCCTGACCGGCGTGGTGGTCGTGATCCCCAGCCTCTTCGTCGGCAGTCTCCTGACCGAATCCTTCTTCGGCATTCCGGGGCTGGGCAGCTACACCATCGAGGCGATCCAGGCGCAGGACTTCGGAGTAGTGCGCTCGATGGTTTTTATTGGTGCGGTGCTCTACATCATCGGACTGGTGCTGACCGATATCTCCTACACGCTGGTCGACCCGCGCGTGACTCTCGAATGATGGGGGTCTTCAAACGATGAACTTCTCGCCGGTGATCCTCTGGTCCGACGCACTGCTTTTCATCCTGATCGCGATCTCGATCTGGTATGCGCACACCGCGGCCAGGCACGCACACCTGCGCGCGCCGTGGGCGCGCGTGCGCAAGAGCGCGGCAGGGCTGGCGGCGGCGACTGTACTGGTTCCGTTCGTTCTCATCGGCGTGCTCGACTCGCTGCATTACCGGCCGCTCCTCACGGCGTCCCCAGGCAAATCCGCGGCCAAGTCGGTCGAAGTCAGGAGCGCGCTCGATGCCGTTGCCGGCGCCCTTATGGGACCGATGATCGGCAAGAGCGAGAAGACCTACTCGGCGCCACTGGCGACCCACGGCTTTTCGCGCGAAACCATCGAGGCGGCCGACGGCCGGCAGACGCGCGCCTATGCGCGCCTGGCAGTCGGAGGCGCGCACCTGACGGACCCGGCGCGTGAGCGCGGAGCCGACATCGCCCGCCATGTGCTGCGCGGCATGGTTAGCGGTGGTGTGCTGTGGCTGGTATTGAGTTTGGCGATTCTCGCGCTCTCGAAGCCGGCGCGCGAAAACGGGCTGGCGCGGGCCTGGCGCGAGGCATGGGGCGGTCGCACGGACACGCCCTGGCGCGCGGTCTTTGTTCCGCTTCTTTTTGTCTGCATCTTCCTTGCGGTGGCCGTGACGCTTGGGTCGCGTTACCACCTTTTCGGCACCGACAAGGTCGGTCAGGACGTTTTCTACCTTTCGCTCAAGAGCATACGCACCGCGCTCATGATCGGCACGCTTACAACCCTGGTCATGCTGCCTCTGGGTGTGCTGCTGGGCATCGCCGCGGGTTACTTTCGCGGCTGGGTCGACGACCTGATCCAGTATCTCTATTCGACCCTGAATTCGATTCCCGGGGTGCTCCTCATTGCCGCCTCGGTGCTCATGATCCAGGGTGCGATCGACGCCAATCCGCAGGCCTTCCAGACCGCCCAGGAGCGCGCCGACTTTCGCCTGCTGGCCCTGTGCTTCATCCTCGGCGTCATGAGCTGGACCGGTCTGTGCCGCCTGCTGCGCGGCGAGACCCTCAAGTTGCGTGAACTGGAATATGTCGAAGCGGCACGGGCTTTCGGGGTCTCCAACTTTCGCATCATCGTGCGTCACCTGCTGCCGAACGTCATGCACCTTGTGGTGATCAGCGCGGTCATGGATTTTTCGGGCATGGTGCTTACCGAAGCCGTGCTGTCCTACGTGGGTGTCGGGGTTGACCCAACCATGACCAGCTTTGGCAGCATG
The DNA here is from genome assembly GCA_046160545.1 of Burkholderiales bacterium. Taxonomy (GTDB): domain Bacteria; phylum Pseudomonadota; class Gammaproteobacteria; order Burkholderiales; family JAEUOS01; genus JAEUOS01. The sequence continues at coordinate 18,357 of JBJXGS010000082.1, read as the reverse complement.
ATCAATGCTGCGCGTCTGGAGATGTCGCGCGAGCCCATGGTCTGGTGGTCTCTGGCTGCGGCGTTTTTCTTCATGTTCACGCTGGTGCTGGCGGCCAATCTTTTCGCCGACGCGGTGCGCGACGCGTTCGATCCCCGCCTTGCGGTGCGGCGCGTGCGGCGCCAGAGGGCAGTGTCATGACTGCGACGTCAGGTGTACTCGAGGTCGCCGCGCTGCACACCCGCATCGACGCCGGAGATGGTGTGCTCGTGCGTCCGCTCGACGGTGTCGACCTCTTGGTGGAGAAGGGTGAAACCTTCGCAATCGTGGGCGAGTCCGGCTGTGGCAAATCGATGACGGCCTTGTCCATCCTGCGCCTGCTGCCGGAATCGGCGTGGGTCGCGGCCGGTTCGGTCAGGCTGGATGCGCGTGAGTTGCTCACGCTACCCGAGACCTCGATGCGCGATGTGCGTGGCGCGCGCATCGGCATGATCTTTCAGGAGCCGGGGCTGAGCCTGAATCCGGTCATGACCATCGGCGCGCAGATCATCGAGGTGCTCGAACGGCATCGCATCGCTGTGCGCGAGGCGGCTCAGGCGCGCGCGCTGGAGTGGCTCAAGCGGGTCGGTATGCCCGACGCCGAGCGACGCATGGCGGAGTATCCGTTCCAGCTCTCCGGCGGAATGAAACAACGCGTCATGATCGCACTTGCGCTGGCGGGAGAGCCCGAGGTGCTGGTGGCCGACGAGCCGACCACGGCGCTGGATGTGACCATACAGGCGCAGATCCTGGAACTCCTGGTGTCGCTGCAACGCGAGCGCGGCATGGCCATCCTGCTCATCACCCATGACCTGGGCGTGGTCGCGCGCATGGCGCACCGGGTCGCACTCATGTATGCGGGCGAAATCGTCGAGGTCGGCAGCCGCGAGGATTTTTTCACGCGCCCGCGCCACCCCTATGCACAACGCCTGTTCGCTTCTCTGCCGGGCGCCGCCAAGCGCGGCGCGGCGCTGGAGAGCATCGCCGGGTTCGTGCCGCCGCTCTCGTCTACCTTCACCGGCTGTCGCTTCGCGCCACGTTGCGCGCTGGCATTCGATCGCTGTCGAGTCGAGGCACCCGCATGGCACGGTGACAAGCATCGCGCCCGCTGCCACCTGCTCGAAATGGGGTCAGACCCCATTTCCGCGATCGCGCCGACCGCGGCGTCGAAATTGGGGTCAGACCCCATTTCCGCCGCCATTTCCGCCGAGGGTGAGTTGCTGGCGGTACGTGACCTCAAGGTGCACTTTCCAATTCGCAAAGGGCTCTTGCGGCGCACGATAGGTCATGTGAAGGCGGTGGACGGCGTGTCCTTGTCGATTGCGCCAGGTCGCACCCTGGCCCTGGTGGGGGAGTCAGGCTGCGGCAAGACCACGGTCGGCAAGGGATTGCTGCAACTCATCCCGCGCACGGAAGGATCTATCGTCTTCGATGGCCAGGACCTGACGCGCCTGTCGCCAACCGCGCTGCGCAAGTCGCGCGCTGCGACGCAAATCGTCTTCCAGGATCCTTTCGCCTCGCTCAATCCGCGCATGCGTGTTGGCGAGATCATTGCCGAAGGCATGCACTCCTTCGGCATCGGGCGCGACGAGACTGAACGTGCCTCGCGCGTCGTGGCGCTGCTTGCCCAGGTGGGACTGCCCGAGGAAAGCCGCTTGCGCTACCCGCACGAGTTCTCCGGCGGGCAGCGCCAGCGCATCGCGATTGCGCGCGCGCTCGCCGTCGAGCCACGCCTCATCGTCTGCGACGAACCCACCAGCGCGCTGGATGTCTCGGTGCAGGCGCAGATCCTCAACCTGCTCAAGGACCTGCAGTCGCGCCTCGGATTGGCGCTGCTCTTCATCACCCACAACATCGGCGTGGTCGAATACCTGGCCCACGACGTCGCGGTCATGTACCTGGGACGCATCGTCGAGAGTGGTAGTGCCTCCCAGGTGCTCGAGTCGCCGCGCCATCCCTACACGCAAGCCCTGCTCGCCGCGGTGCCACGCATCGCCGGCGCTGGCGCCGCACCGCTGAATGCGCCCGCGGTCGGCGGCGAACTGCCTTCACCCGCCAATCCGCCACAAGGCTGTCACTTCCACCCGCGCTGCCCGCATGTGACCGCGCAGTGCCGCGCGGCTTATCCCTCTGCAGTGCGGGTTTCCCCGGGGCATGAAGTGCGTTGCGTGCTGGCAGTCGCGGCCTAGAATCCGCCCATACCAATCCAGTAGGAGACAACCATGATTGATCGCCGCACTTTTCTGGGTGCCAGCGCGCTCGCCGCCCTGCCTGCCGGCGCCCATGCACAGGCCTTCCCGTCGCGCACCGTCAAGTACATCTGCCCGTGGCCTGCAGGCGGCTCCACCGATGTCGTCATGCGCGTCCTGGCCGAAAGCGCAGCAAAAGCGCTTGGCGGGTCGATGATCGTCGAGAACAAGCCCGGCGCCGGCGGGACCCTGGGCGCGATAGAACTGGTCAACGCGCGCCCCGACGGTTACACGCTCTCCCAACTGCCGATCAGCGTGTTTCGCATTCCGCACATGCAGAAGGTGCAGTTCGATACGCTCAAGGACTTCACCTGGATCGCCTGCCTGACCGGCTATACCTTCGGCCTGGTCGTGCCGGCGAGTTCGCCGATCAAGTCAATCAAGGAATTGGTCGATTATGCAAAGGCCAATCCGGGCAAGTTCACCTTCGGCAACACCGGCACCGGTACCAGCCCGCACCTGGCTGTCGAGGAATTCGCGCAGCAGGCCGGCATAGTGCTGCAACCCGTGCCCTTCAAGGGCAATGCTGAAAACATGCAGGCAGTACTCGGTGGCCACGTGATGGGAGCCTCGGACGCAACCGGCTGGGGCCCGCACGTGGACGCGGGAAAGTTGCGCCTGCTGGCCACTTATGGCAGCAAGCGCACCAAGCGCTGGTCCAACGTGCCGACCTTGAACGAGCTTGGCTACAAGACGGTTTCCGATTCACCCTTCGGCGTGTGCGGGCCGAAGAACATGGATCCGGCCGTGGTCAAGACCCTGCACGACGCGTTCAAGAAGACCCTCGACGATCCGGCCGTGCAGGCGGTGTTCGACAAGTACGATCAGTCGGTCATCTACATGGACACGGCGGCCTATACCAAGTACGCGCACGACACCTTCCGCAACGAGAAGGCCTTGATCGAACGCCTCGGCATGGCCAACAAGGGTTGATGCGCATGCGGGACGATTTCTCCTTCATCCATCGGCTGCGCGTGCGCTGGTCGGAAGTCGACATGCAGAAGGTGGTCTTCAACGGCAATTACTTCAACTACTTCGACGTCGCTGTCTTCGAGGCCTGGCAGGCCATGGTCGCGCGCGGTGTCGAACGCCAGGGCCCCGGCCTGCGCGCGCAATTCGACGCCTGGGTGCACGACATCTTTCTGGCCAAGGCGAGCGCCGAGTACCACGCCCCGGCGCACTGGAACGACGATCTGGACATCGGCTCGCGGGTCGTACGGCTGGGTCGATCGTCGATGCGCACCTTAGTCGAGATTCACCGCGGCGACGAGCACCTGGTCAGCGGGGAACTGATCTACGTCTACAAGGATCCGGTGGCAAAGGCACCCGGCCCGATTCCCGATGCGTTCCGGCGCATGATCGTCGATTTCGAGAAAGTCGCTCCCGAAGGTGCCTGAAGGCTAGTCGAGTCGCACGTTGGCGATTTTCGCCACCCGCGCCCACTTGTCCATCTCGGCGCGGATGAAAGCGGCGAAGTCCTCGGGTGTGCGCGGGTCCGGAATCGAACCGCGCTCGACGATGCGCTCGCGGAAGGCGCTCTCGCGCAACGCGGCCTGGATTTCCTGGCTGACCCGCTGCACGATGGCGCGCGGCGTCGCCGCCGGCAGCACGATGCCCGACCAGCCAACCGCCTCGAAGCCGGCGACGCCGGATTCCGCGATCGTTGGTACCTCTGGAAGCTGCGGCACCCTCGCAGCCGTAGTGACGGCCAATGCTCGCAGCTTCGCGCCGCGCAAATGCGGCAGGGCTGCGGTCACGCTGTCGAACATCAGCGGTACCTGACCCCCGAGTAGGTCGGTCATCGCCGGGCCGCTGCCCTTGTAGGGAATATGCAGCAAGTCGATGCCGGCGACGGTCTTGAAGAGTTCGGCCGACATGTGTTGCGCGGTACCCGGGCCGGCGGAGGCGAAGTTGATGCGTCCCGGCGCCGCTTTGGCCTGCGCGATGAGTTCGGGCAAGGACTTGAACGGTGCGCCCGGATTTGCGACCGCAACAAGTGGCGCGATGAAGACGTTGGAGGCCGGTGCAAAGTCCTTCACGGGATCGTAGGGCAGGCTCGCATAGACCCCGGGGTTGACGCCGAGCGTCCCCGAGGTGCCCATGGTCCAGGTGTAACCGTCAGGCGCGGCGGTCTTGCCGGCGACGATACCGGGCACGCCACCGCCGCCGGCACGGTTCTCCACCACGATCTGCTGCTTCATGCTGCCGGAAAGACGCTCGGCCAGGAGGCGCGCGAAGATGTCGGCCGCCTGGCCCGGCGGAAACGGCACGATGATGCGGATCGGGCGCGTTGGGTAGGTGTCCTGTGCGGAAGCCGCGGCCGGCGCGAGCAGCGCGGCCATGAGAAGTGCGGCCATCGGTACAAGAGTGCGAAGCATGCTGGTTCTCCGGAAGTTCACATGAGGGCGCGGCCCAGCCAAAGTGAGAGCGCCGGCACATAGGTGATGAAAAGCACGACGATCACCGTGGCGGACATGAGCGGGATCAGCGCACGGCTGATCGCGCCGATGCCGGCCCCGGCCAACTTCGCCGCGACAAAGAGCGTGCCGCCCACCGGTGGTGTATAGAGCGCGATGGCGAGGTTGGCGGTCATGACCACGCCCAGATGCACGAGGTCGACCTTGAACGCTGCAGCCAGCGGCAGGAAGAGCGGTGCCGTGAGGAGCAGGGCCGGCAAAGGCTCGATGAAGATGCCCAGGGCGAAGAGCGCGATGTTGACCAGGAGCAGGAAGACCCAGGGCTGATCGGCGACGTCCTTCACCCACATCGCCATCTGCGCGGCCACCTGCTCGACGGTGATCAGCCAGGCCAGGCAACCGGTGGCGCCGATGACCAGCATGACCGTGGCGGAAGTCTGGAAGGCCTTGAGGAGCAGGCGCGGCAGGTCGTGCCAGGTGATGTCGCCATAGAGGAACAGCGAGACCGCCAGGCCATACATGACCGCAACGGCAGCCGACTCGGTCGGTGTGAAGTAACCGCTCCAGATGCCGCCGATGATGATGACAGGCATCAGCAGTGCCGGGCCGGCGTCCTTGAAGGCAGCCCAGATCTCGGCCGGGGTAGAGCGCTCGTCGCCGTTGTCGCAACCGGTGCGCTTGCCGTGCCAGACGCACACGACGATCAGTGCCAGCGCGGAGACGATGGCTGGCAGGAGGCCTGCCATCGAGAGCTGCTTCATCGACACGCCGGAGATGAAGGCGTAGACCAGGAAAGGGATGGACAGCGGCATGAGCAGTGCCAGCGTTCCGGCCACTGCCAATAGAGCGGCAGCGAAGGCCCGCGAATAGCCACGCTGGATCATCGCCGGAATGATGAGCGAGCCGATCGCGGCGGTGTCCGCTATCGCCGAACCTGAAACACCGCCGAACATGAGGCAGGAGAACACCGTGACGATCCCGAGGCCTCCGGGCAGGAAGCCGAACAGGGTGCGTGCAAAGGCGACGATGCGCTTGCCGACGCCACCCTGGGAAAGCAGTTCGCCGGCGAAGATGAATAATGGCACCGCGATCAGGATGAAGGGTTCGACCCCGCCGATGAAGGTCAGAAAGATCGTTTCCAGGGGGTGCGAGAAACCCTTGGCCCAAATGATGCCGACGGTGGTCACAAGCAGGGCGAACACCAGCGGAACGCCTGCCAGTGCGATCAGGAAAAAGACTCCGAAGATGGTCAGCGCAAGCACTTCATTCCTCCCCGTAGCGCTCGGCGCGTGACCGGCCACGCGCGATCTGCACGAGGTCATGCGCGACGAAGATCAAGGTCGCCCCGGCCCCGACCGGCAGGGCGAGATACTGCACCGCCATCGGGATGTTGAGCACGGTGAGGATGTTCTCCCAACTCGAATCGACGATGCCCCAGCCGTAGCGCACCAGCAGCACGAGCATGGCTGCTGTGACGAGCTGGATTGCCCCGTCGGCAAGCAGCCGGCGGCGTTCCGGGAGCTTGTCCAGAAACTCGGTGATGCTCATGTGAGCACCGCGGTGCGCTGCCGCTGCGCCACCCAGGAAGGTGACCCAGACCATGAGGAGCTCGCAGAGCTCGGTCGTCCAGGCCATGTCGCGGCCGAACTGGTGCACGACGACGTTGAAGAACACCAGCACGATCATGACCGCGCCGATGGCGATGATGGACCATTCGACGCTGCGCGCGAGCAGGCGCACCGGCAGGATCGAAGGCGGGAGCGGGGGCAGAAAAGCCATGTTCGATGCGGGCGCTCGGATCGTCGGCGCACGGCTGCCGCCGCGCGCCGACGCGTGGCGTCACTTGGCCGGCAGGGCCTGGCGAACCGACTCGGTATCGGCCAGGAAGGTATCGACATCGCGCCCATACTTCTCGCGTGCCTTGCCGTAGACCGGCTGCACCGCAGTGCGGAAGGCACCGACGTCGGGGCGCGCGATCTTGGCGCCCTTGGACGCCATATCCTTCAGTTGGCGGTCGTCGTTGGCGCGAATTTCCTTGCGGATCCAGTCAGCCACCTCCAGCCCGGCGCGCGTCACCGCCTCGCGATCGGCCGGCGAGAGCCGCGCCCAGGTCTTTTCGGAGATGGTCAGCGGGATCGGGCTGTAGACGTGTTGGGTCAATGTCACGTGCGGGGCGACCTCGAAAAACTTGTTGGCGTGGATGGTGTCGATCGGATTCTCCTGGCCGGCGACCGCACCCTGCTGGATTGCGAGGTAGACCTCGGGCAGCGGCATGATCTGCACCGAAAAGCCAATCGCCTCCAGGGTCCAGCGCATCATCTCGTTGGGGAAGGTGCGCAGTTTCTTGCCACGGGCATCGGCGGGCGAGGCCAGGGCGTCACGTGTGGTCATGCTGCGAAAGCCGGCCTCCCAGGTGGCGAGGAAGCGAAAACCCTTCTTGGGCCCTTCGTCGAACTGCGCCTTGAGCCATTTGGACTCGTCGTAGAGCTTCCAGCCCTGTTCGTAGGAATCGACGATGAAGGGCAGCGCCGTCAGGTTCAATGTCGGGATGTGGGTCGCGTAGGTGCCGGTGCCGGAAACGGTGAAGTCGACACCACCCAGTTGCAATTGCTCAACCGCCTTGGGGTCGTTGGCGATCTGACCGGCGGGGAAGACCTGTACCTTGTAGCGGCCGGCGGTTGCCTGTTCGACCCTTTGCGCGAACATCTCGGCCGCCTTCTGACGCGTTCCGCCGGGCTGGTCGGTATGGCTGAACTTGAGGACCTGCTGTGCTGCCACAGGAGCGGCAAGCACGACGCCGATGGCAAGGCTGGCAAGGCAGTTGACGAGGATTCGAGGATTCATGAGAGTCTCCGTTTGGGTGAGCGTGGTGATGAACGCGGCGGACCACGCTGCCGCCGCAAGAAAGGGTTGTCGGGGAATACTTGTCATTCAATGCGGGCGGTCGAGGGTTCCAGCGTGACGGTGCGGCCCTCGGCGCTGGAGCGATAGACGGCCTCCTCGATCTCCAGGTTTCTCAGGTAGTCGCGGGCAGCATTGACCGGCGCATTGCCGACAGCGAGCGCGGCGACGATGTGGCGCTGCTGGCGATAGACGCAGTCGCCGCCGTGGCCGCGGTTGTTCCACTCATAGGCATGCGGGATCTCGGGGCCGCGATGTGGTTTCCAGAAAAGTGCGCCATCGCCGCTCAGGCGCAGGACCCCGCCCGTACCCTCCAGCCAGTGTTCGCCCATGGTGAGCCGCGTGTTGTCGGCAACATGGTCGTTCAGGCGATTTGCGTCGATAAGCGCGGTCGCGCCGGAGGCGAATTCCAGCAGGATGGTGCCGGCATCCTCGCCGGCGATCACCGGGTTCAGGCGTCGCAAGCGCGCGGTCACGTGCAGCACCTCTCCCAGCAGGTAGCGAAAGGTATCGATGAAATGGATCGCGGTTTCGTGAACCAGGAAACGCGGCATCGACTGGAAGTAGGGCTGTCGGTCGAGGTAGGCACGCGATCCCTGGCCGTCGCCGGGACGCATGCGTACCGTGATCGAGTGCGGAGCGCCCAGGGTGCCGTCCTCAATGTAGCGCTGCATCTGCGCATACCAGGGCATCCAGCGGAAGTTTTCGTGGACCACAAGCCGGATCCCGGCGCTCTCGGCTACCTCGACCATGCGCACGGCCTCATCGAAGCTTGGCGCAAGCGGCTTTTGCGAGATGCAATCGATGCGTCGCTTGGCCGCCATTGCGATCAACGATGCATGGGAAGCTGGTGGCGTGACGATGTCGAAAAGGTCCGGGCGCACGGCGTCGAGCATGCGCTCCGCGTCGTCGAATCCCTGGGGAATCGCAAAGCCCGCCAGTGCGTCTTCACGGCGCGCGCGATCGGGCTCGGCCAGCGCCACCAGCTCGACTGCGCCCTCGGCAGCAAGGCGCTGCCAGGCCTCGAGGTGGAAGCGGGCGAAATAACCCGCCCCGGCGACTGCGACGCGCATGGAGCCCATCTCAGGCCAGCGCGTCGATGACCGCGCGGGTGATCGCGCCGGTGCCGTCAGCGCCGCCGATGTCGCGCGGGCGCACGGTGCGCGCTGCGAAAACGCGGTCGACCGCGGCCTCGAGAGCGCGCGCAGCTTCGACCATGCGCGGTTCGGCGTTGCGCTCGCCCAGCCAGTCCAGCATCATCGCAGCCGACAGGATGGTGGCCGTCGGATTGGCCAGACCCTGGCCGGCGATGTCCGGCGCACTGCCGTGTGAAGGCTGGAAGACCGCATGATCATCGCCGACGTCGGCTGATGGCGCGTAACCCATGCCTCCGATGAGTCCCGCCCCCAGGTCGGAGGTGATGTCGCCGAACTGGTTTTCCATCGGGCAGACGTCATAGTCCCAGGGCTTGCGGATCAGGTTCAGGCAGTAGGCGTCGATATAGCAATGGTCGGCGGTGATATCGGCATGGCGCTTGGCCCGCTCGTAAAAAACCTGGTTCATGAACGCCATGCCGAGAAAGACGTTCGACTTGTCGATCAGGGTGACGCGGCCCTTGGCGGCGTTGCGCGCACGGCGCTGCGCGGCCAGTCGAAACGAGAAGTCAAACAAGCGCTCACACCCGCGCCGGCTGATCTCGGCGGTGTCGTAGACCGCCTCATCACCCTGCGCGGTCTTGCCGCGTTTCCCTCGGCCGCGCGCGTGGAACCAGCCCTCGGTGGACTCGCGCACGATGACAAAATCGATGTCGCGCGCGCGCGGGTCAGCAAGGGGCAACGTCAGGCCGGGCAGGGCGCGGATCGGTCGCACACCGGCATAGAGGTCAAGCCGGATGCGCAGGTCGAGCTGGGGTGCGATCTCGGTACCGTCCGGATAGCGGATGTCGGGCCAGCCCATGGCGCCGAAGAGGATTGCGTCAGCCTTGACGCTTGCCTGCATCGAACCTTCGGGGAACGCGTCACCGGTGTCCTTGTAGTGGTGCGCTCCGCCGGGCCGGCGGTCGTATTTGAGAGACAGGCCATGGCGCGCGGAGAGCGGCTCCAGCACTGCCAGCGTGGCGTCGATGACTTCGACGCCGATGCCGTCACCGGGGAGTACAACAATGTTGAAGTCTGAGGGCATGATTTGAGTCTTCTTATAGAGAGTAAAGGCGGGCTTTCTCGAGAATGGCGAGCAGTTCGGCGCTGCCGCGCTCACGGTGGGCGCGGTACAAGCGGGCAGCCAGGGGCGCGTCACCGGCCCGGATTGCATCAACGATGGCGATGTGTTCGCGGGTCGAATTGATCGGGCGCGGACGCAGGCGCAATGTCACCATGCGGGCACGGTGCGCGCGGTCCCACAGTCCCTGCACGGCTTCGGCGAGCAGGCGGTTGCCGGCCAAGGCGATCAGGTGGCGGTGATAGCGTTCGTCCGCCAGCGCCCATGCTTCGAGGTCATCGGCCTTGAGGGCGGCAGCCATGTCGCGCGAGGCATCGGTGAGCGGCTTCAAGTCGGCCGGCGGCAGGCGCTTGTTCGCAAGCAGCTCGGCAGCCATCGGCTCGAGCGCGGTCAGCATCTCGTAGATCTCGCGCATGTCGTCGGTCGACACTGGCAGCACGCGCGCGCCATGGCGCGGAATCACCTCGACCAAGCCTTCGCCGGCGAGCTTGAGCAGGGCCTCGCGCACTGGCGTGCGCGAGAGACCAAGCTCGTCCGCGTACTCCTGTTCCAGCGCCCGATGTCCGGCGGGATAGACGTTGTCGAGAATGCGTTGGCGAATCGAGCGATAGGCCATGAGTACAGATGAATCGCGCGAGACCGGCGGGCTCGACTTGCGCGCGATTTCGGTCTTGGCCACGGCTACAACTCCCAGTGCGCAGGTGCATGCCCGATCCACGGGCAGTCATCCGGCAGCCGAAAATACGGTATCGAGTCGCCCCCCAGGTTCCCCAGAAAAACGGTGCGTCGGTCAGGCCCGCCGAAAGCGACACTCGCGAGGTTGCGCACAACACCGGTGTGGGGCCGATCCATGAGGGTACGGCCAAGGGTCGCGCCAAGCCAGGCTTGCTCGACAGCAGCCACGTGCTGTACGTCGCCGTCGTCGATGATGCGTTCCTGGGAGCCATCGCGGTCCACCCGGATCAGCTGGTTGCCAAGCACACAGGCGATCCAGACGCCGCCGTCCTGGTCAAAAGCCATGCCGTCCGGAAAAGCGCCGGGCCCGAATTCGGTCACGACCTCTTTTGGTCCCGCTGTCCCGTTGGCTGTGAGCGGAAAGCGTGACAGCTTGCGGTGAAAGGTTTCGTTGACATACAGATGGCGGCCGTCCGGTGATACATGCGCCTCATTTGTATAGCCCAGGCCGTCAGCGACGATGCGCGCCCCGGCCTGATCCACCAGGACGATAAAGCCGTCGGCCACTCGCGCGTTGTAGGCGAGCGCGCGTGGCGCGAGGCGCGTCGAAACCGTGATCCACAGTCGCCCCGCGTGATCCTCGGTCACGAAGTTGGAGGGCGGCAGGTCGACGCCGTCTACTCGCACCAGGTATTCACTCCAGACTCCTTCCCGGGTCAGCTCGAACACTCCGCCCGTCGTTTCGCCCAGGTCGGCGGCGAGAAAGCGTCCACCGCGGCAAAGCGCGATGCCGTTGGGGCGTGCCGGCCGTCCATCGGGCAGCGTCCCCGCGTAGAGCGCCTGACTACCGTCGGGCCGCACATGGGCGACGCCGCCGCGCCAGTCGGCGGTGAATAGGTCGCCGGAACGGGTCGCAAGGACGCACTCCGGCCGCACCAGCCCGCAACCAGCGAAGTGCACCGGCACCGTGGCAGGGCGTTGGCGATCAGGGCGGAAGTGCAATTGCATGAAGCGGGAGGGCGTCAGGATGCGCAGGCGGGTAACAGGGCGCACGCGGTAGTCAATGCATTAATGTATACGTTAAAGTTGCCCAGCGCAAGGACTATGTTCCAGCGCGCACAATGCGGCAGCCGCGCCAGGACCAAGTGGGCGATGCCCTAAACTGACACGATTCGTCATCCCGACCCCGCATGCGCCTCGCTTTCAAGCTCCTTTTTCTGCTGCCACTGCTCCTGATCGCCGTGGCAGCCGCCTCGCTGTTCCTCGCGGTCGACGACCAACCTCTGGTCGCGCAAAAGGCGGAGATAAGGCCCGAGAACATCGAGCGGGCGCGGCGCATCATCGAGCGCAACGATCCGCGCAAGATGAAGGCGGGTGTGCTGCGCAGCATCGCGGTCCCGGGCGAGGACCTCGACCTTGCGCTCAATTACGTAGCCGGGCGCTATGCACGGGCTTCAACCAGTGTTGTCCTAGGCGATGGCTCGGCCGCCCTGCGCGCAACGGTGAGGCTGCCCAACAATCCGCTGGGCGCCTATTTCAATGTCGACGCCGCGCTGCGGCAAACGTCTGGACTACCGCGTTTTGAGTCGTTGCGCATCGGCAGCTTGCCGGTTCCTGTCGTGCTCGCCAACTGGGCACTCGGCCGGGCTTTTGCGCACTTGCAAGAGCGCGCTGGAATCGACGCCGCACTCGACTCCATCAAGAGTGTCAAGACGGCGGCCGGGATGCTGCACGTCGTCTACGACTGGAACGACGCGCTACCCGAAAAATTGCGTTCCATCCTTGTACCACCGGCCGAGATCGAGCGTCTGCGCGCGTACCAGGCGCGCCTCGGCGAGGCAGTTGCAGCCGCAGGCGCAGTGCAGTCGCTACCACTGGAGGCACTGGCTCGGTCGCTACTGCAATTGGCGGCACAGCGTTCCGCAACCGGAGAGGCGGCCCTGGAGAACCGTGCCGCAATCGTGGTGCTGGCCTTCTACGTCAACGGCAAGGGCTTGGGCGCGCTCATTCCCTCCGCGCGTGATTGGCCAGGTCCAGCGGCTCGCAATGTCATCCTTGGCGGTCGCCACGACTTCGCGCAACATTTTTCGATTTCGGCCGCGATCGCCGCAGCGTCAGGCAGCCCGCTTGCAGACGCCATTGGGCTCTACAAGGAGATCGATGATTCGCGCGGCGGCAGCGGGTTTTCGTTCAACGACATCGCCGCCGACCGCTCGGGGACGCGCTTCGGCGAACTGGCCGTACGCTCGGGTGGCGCGGCGCGGGTGCAAAAAGCCGGCGCCGGCCTGCTTGCGACCGATATCTTTCCCGAGGTCAAGGACCTGCCTGAATTCATGCAAGAGTCCGAGTTCAAGCGCCGCTTCGGCGGCATTGGTGCACCAGCCTATCGCAAGATGGTGGCGGAGATTGAGCAGCGCATCGCTGCGCTGCCTTTGTATCGATGAGATTAGCGACCGCCATTTTCATTTGTGCCGTACTGACGGGCGCGGCGTCCGCGCAGCCCGCCACCGGGCTGGTCGACTTTGTCGACAGCGCCGGGTGCCGCATCCGCGGTTCGGAAATTTCCATCAAGCGTATGGAGGTGATCGCCGGCCAAGGAAGCGTGACCTGGGATGGCGAGTGTCGCGATGGCGCAATCCACGGCCCGGGAGTATTGCGACAGCAGGGCACGGTCATGGTCGAGGGTCGGCCCAAGCGATTCGCGGTCTATCTGACCGGCAGCGCCCGCCAGGGCGTACGCGTAGGCAATTGGCTGCGTGAGACCTTCGACATGTTCGAGACCAGTACCCGCTACTGGACCAGCGCCGGTCGTGTGGAATACGTGGATGGTGTGCAAAAAGGCGCGCCGCGCCTCATCAAGATCACTGACGGTGCGCAGCATTCGCGCGCTTTTCGTGCGCTCCTGGCGGACGTAGACCGCATGCTTGCCGCGCGTGGTGAGCCCAAGCCAGCCTCAGAGGGCGCGGGCACAGCCGCACGTGCCGAGCCGGAGGTGGCTGCGGCACCACCCGAGGAACCACCACCGCCACCATCACCACAACCACCACCTCCACCACCGCCACCACCGCCACCGCCACCACCACCGCTACTACCACCACCGCCACCACCGCCACCACCACCACCACCACCACCACCGTCTGCGCAGCCGCCTGCACCGGCGCCGTTGGCAAAAACACCTGCTCGTCCCGGCGCGGCGGCAACGGCCTCAAGGCAGCGGTTTTTCGATCAGCGCGGCGGATGCGTGATCGATACGGTCAACGGCAACGAGGCCGGCAAGGGCGTGACGACTGCCAGTCGACGTGCAGACATGGTCGTGTCAGGCTGGGCCGTTGATCCGCGCGACGAGAGCATCCCCGGCAAGGCGTGGATCCAGATGAGTGCGGTGGATTCGGCGATGCACGGAGTCATCGCCGAACTCAAGCGCAACCTGCCACGTCCCGACGTGGCTGCTGCGTTCAAGAACCCGTCCTTCGTGGGCGCCGGATTCAGGTTGCCGATTGCCGTGAGCGCCTTGCCAGCCGGTGACTACATCATCGCCATCGTGCAGCAGGTCGGCGCCGACGTACTGGTTTGCCAGGCGACCGTGCGGGTGATGCTGGAATGAGAGCCGCTGCCGCGGCTAATGTCAACTTCACTCGGCCTTCAGACCCGCTGCCGCGATAGCCCGGGTCCATTGCTCGATTTCACTGGAGATGAATGCTGCCAGCGCGGCGGGCGTGCCAGCAACTACTTCATTGGCGCTTGCCTGGATCTTGTCACGGCTTTCGGGGTTTTGCAGCGCTCGGACCGCAGCGCGATGCAACCGCTCAGTGATTGCTGGCGGGAGACCTGCTGGGCCGAGGAGGGCGACCCAGCCGGGGTACTCAAGGCCGCCGATACCTGCCTCGGCATAGGTTGGCACCTGCGGGAGCCCGTCCCAGCGACTTTTGCGGCCGATCGCCAGCGCCTTGACGCCACCAGCCTTCAGCTGGCCCTGCACCGAAGGGATGTTGTAGAAGGCGACGTGGATACGTCCGTTGACGAGGTCAGGCACGAGCTGGTCGGCACCCTTGTATGGCACATGTGTGATGTCTGTACCCGTGCGAACGCGAAACATGCTCGCTGCCAGGTGCTGGCTGGTGCCGACGCCGTTGGTGCCATAGTTGAGCGCGCCGGGTTTCGCCTTCGCGGCGGCGATGAAGTCGGCTACGCTTTCATGCGGGAAAGTGCGACCCGCGACCAGGATCGACGGCACCATGGCCACCAGCGAGATAGGCGTGAAGTCCTTCTGCGGATCGAAGGGCGTGGCCTTGATCAAGGCCTTGTTGATCGAGAGAGAAGCGCTCGCCAGGATGATGAGGTAGCCATCGGGTGCTGCCTTGGCGGCGGCGTCCATCGCGATGTTGCCACTCGCGCCAGCCCGACTTTCAACCAGCACGCTCGTGCCGAGCGAGGCAGACATGTCGGATGCCATCAGGCGTGCGATCAGGTCGGCCGCGCTCCCTGGCGGGAACGGGATAAGGATGCGGATCGGCCGGTTCGGGTAATCCTGCGCGGAGGCCGGGGCGCACAGGGTCATTGCCGCGCCGGCAAGCAACGCAAGCGCAGCCAGCATCAGGACTGGCGCCTGTCGCATCAGCTTGCCTGCCCTGGCCATGGTGATCAGTCCAGCTTGAGGCCGATATGCCTTATCACCTTGCCCCAGCGGTCCGACTGGTCAGCCACGGCGCGCGCGAAGTCCTCGGGCGAGCCGCCGGCCGGCTCGTTGCCGCCGCTGCGGATGAGTTCGGCCACCTTCGGGATCGCCAGTACCTTTTGCAGTTCTGCGTTCAGGCGCGCGGTCACCGGCCCCGGCATCCCGCCGGGGCCGAAGAAGCCGATCCAGCTGGTCATGTCGATGCCCTGCACACCCTGTTCGATGAAAGTCGGAACGTCCGGCAGTGCCGGGCTTCTTTGCCGGTCTGCGATCGCCAGTGCCTTGACCTTGCCGGCGCGCGAGTTGGCTGTGGCTGTGGCCATGCCGTCGAACATGACCTGCACCTGACCGCCCAGGAGATCCCGCATGGCGTCGGCTGTTCCCTTGTAGGGGATGTGGGTGAGGTCGATGCCGCTGTTGAGTTTCAACATCTCTGCATAGAGGTGTGAACTCGACCCCGCGGCCCAGGAAGCGTAGTTGATCTTGCCCGGATTGGCACGCGCATGCGCGATCAGCTCGCGTACGCTGGATACCGGCACCGAGGGATGGGCCACCAGGACTACAGTCGTGCGCACAAACTGCATCACCGGCGTGAAATCCTTGACCGGGTCGAAGGGCATTTTTGACAGCAGATGCGGCAATTGCGTATGCGCGGGCGGATTGATGAGAATCAGCGAATGCCCGTCCGGCGCGGAGCGGGCGATATCACCAGCCCCCAGAAGGGTGTTGGCGCCGGCCTTGTTCTCGACGATCACGCTGGTGCCGCCCAGGGCCTCGCCCAGGTGCTGCGCGACCACACGTGCATAAACGTCGGTTTGTCCGCCGGGGGGGAAGGGAACCACGATGCGGATCGGCTTGCCGGCCACCGGAAAGGTCTGCGCAGCAAGTGGCGCAATGGCGAAAGCACCACAGACAGCCATCAACGCAGACTGCGCAACGAAGCGGCGATTGATCATGGCATGCACCTTCGATTGGGATAGGTTGACGATAGTAGCAGCAGCGTGCACCGGGCGTGGCTCATAAGCCTTTGTAGAGCCATTCCAGTTCAAAAAAGCTGTCTGGCGAACGCGTGGCCAGTACCGCGTTGCGCACGTCGCGCGCGCCGCCGCCCAGATGCACCATGGTCGCGACAAATCGCGCACTGATCTGCACCCGCGCCGCGCGCAGATAGCGCTCGTCCTGGTAGGCGCGCAGGCCTGCCTCCATGTCGCCCGGATGGTCGGCGATGCGCCGGGCCAAGACCAGCGCGTCCTCAATGGCCATGCAGGCACCCTGCGCCATGTTCTGCAGCGTGGGGTGGGCCGCATCGCCCAGCAGGGTGACACGACCACGGGTCCAGTTGTTGGCCGGGTCGCGGTCATGCAATAGCCAGCTGCGCTCACGGTCCATGAAATCGAGCATGCTGCGCACGCGTGGCATGGCCTCACCAAAGAGAGACTCGACTTCGTCCCAGCCGCCGAACTCGGCCTCGCCGCGCTTGAATCGCGGGCTTTCGATGACCGCGACGTTGTTCATGAGTTCACCGCGCCGGATCGGGTACTGCACCAGGTGCATGCCCGCGCCCACCCAAAGCGCCATGGCGTTGGCATAGCTCAGGTCGGGGATGGCGTCGATGGGCACCGTGCCGCGATAACAGACGTGCCCGGAAGCACGCGCCGCGCCATCGCCAACGATTTGCGCGCGCACCCCCGACCACACCCCGTCTGCGCCAATCAGTGCCGCGCCGGCCATGCGTGTGCCGTCGGCGCACTCGATCTCGACGCGTTCGCTGCCCTGGTCGAGCTTGCCGACCTTTTTCCCGGTCAGGAGTTCGATCCCTGGCGTTTGCCTGCAGCCTTGCAGCAGGGCTGCCAGCAGGTCCTGGCGGTGCACGACCAGGTAGCGATAGCCGTAGTGACGGACGAAGGCATCGCCCAGGTTGATGCGCGTGATCTCGCGCCCGTCGCGGGCATCGATCATGACCGCATAGTCGGGAAACACCGCGCATTCCAGTACCGGTTCGAGCACGCCCAATGCCTCCAGAACGCGCGAGGCGTTGGGCGCCAACTGGATGCCGGCGCCGATCTCGCCAAACTCGTCGGCCTGCTCGAGCACCCGCACGGCAATGCCGCGCCGGGCCAGCGCGAGCGCCGCGGCCAGGCCGCCGATGCCGCCGCCGGCGATCAGGATCGGCGCCGCGCTCACGAGTCGTAGTTTGCCGCGACCCGCATGTCAAAGGCGCCGACGCGCTCGATTTCGGCATGCATCACGTCACCGGGGACGACCGGCCCCACGCCCTCGGGCGTGCCGGTGAGAAGAATGTCCCCCGGATGAAGTGTGTACCACTCGGAGGCATAGACAATCAACTTCTGCACATCGAACACAAGGTGACTGGTATTGGAGCTCTGGCGCGGCTGGCCATTGACGGTGATCGAGAGGTTCAGGTTGTTCGGATCGGGAATCTCGTCAGGCGTGACCAGCCACGGCCCGAGCACGGCAAAGGTGTCCAGCGACTTGCGGAAGCTGCGATCCTCCGGGCCGCGCACACTCATGTCCAGGCCGATCGCATAGCCGGCCACGTACGACAGCGCGTCTTCGCGCTTGATGAATGAGCCGGTCTTGCCGATGACCAGGGCCAGTTCGACCTCGTGATCGGTGCGCCGCTCCGGCATGCGCAGGCGCATTTCGCTGCCGCAGCCGGTGAGTGCGCTATTGGCCTTGAGGAATAGCCCCCAGTCGCCGATGAAACTGGTCTTGCGCCCGGCTACGCCTTGCGCCAACACCTTGTCGGTCTTGGCTTCCTCGATGTGCGCCTGATAGTTGACCGGTGCGTTGATGATCTTGCCCGGATTGGCCACAGGCGATTCCAGCTTGACCGAAGAGAGCTTCAGTCGCGCCGCGGCAGGCGCGAGTTCGCGCGCGCGCGCGAGCACGGCGCCGAGGTGCTCGATCATGAGGTCGTGGGTCGGCAGAGGGTAGCGCTGCGGCGGAATCACATCGAGCGCGCCGGTGACATCGATGACGGAATCGCCTTCGACGAGTCCCAAGCGGTTGGCATTGAATCGGCAGATGCGCATCGTGGATTTCTCCAGAGGGTTGGAGTGATGGGATGGACTCCCCCCGTTTTTGAAGGGCATCATAGTGCCAGCTGGCTCTCATTTTGGGATGGGGTGTCAGCAACTATCAACCACAGAGGGAGTCCGAAATGAATGCTACTACCGTCGCC
>JBJXGS010000081.1:0-14211 GCA_046160545.1 Burkholderiales bacterium | reverse complement strand
TGAGCACGTCGCGCACCAGGTCTTCGAGGCTTACCTTGGGTACCAGGCGGTAATTGATCACCGCCACTGCGGCGCCGGCGCGTGTGAAGGCAGGCGCGACGAATGAGAAGTCGGACTTGTCCAGGCCACGCCAGTAGCCGCCATGGATGAAAACCAGGAGCGGCGCCGGCCCGCGCTGTCCGCGGGCGGGGAAGATGTCAAGGTTCTGGCCAGGCTCATCGCCACAGGCGATATCCAGGTAGCAGGGTTCTGCCAGTCGAACCGCGCGCGAGGAGGAGGTCCAGCGCGCCAGGTAGTCCGCATGGTCGGGCACATACGGGCGCGGGTTGTACGCGCGGTCCATGGCTTTCGGGTCGAACATCATGCTGGCGCTCCTTGCGAACCATGCCTGAGCGTGCAGAACGGTAGCGGCATGGTGTGGTCGTGGTTGTTCCGCTTGCTCCGGGCGCCGCTGGCGCCTCACCCAGCGTGGGCCTTCAAGCCCATCGCCTTGACGATGGTGTCGACCAGGGTCTGCTTCTTGTAGGGCTTGGCCACGTAGGCCGTTGCGCCGAGCGACAGGCCTTTGAACACATCCTGCTGGCTGGCCATGGCAGTGAGCATGACCACCGGCACCGGCTTCAGGCGCGGGTGCTGGCGCATGCGCGCCAGGATGTCGAAGCCGTTGGTGCCCGGCAGCTCGACGTCGAGCAGCACGCAATCCGGCAGCGGCGTCTTGTTGAGCTCGGCGATGATCTCCTCGCGCGTCGCCGCATGGCGCTGCTTGAAGCCCGCCTTCATGGCGATGTTCTGGGCGAAGCGCGCCTGGATCTCGTCGTCTTCGATGATGAGGATGGTGATGTCGGTCCACGCCTTGCCGAGCGGCGTCATGGTCGCTGCCGGCGAAAGCTGCAGGAACGATCCGGTCTTGGTCAGCACGTCATGGCCGTCAGTGGCGGCCATCGCGATGCGGCGCTTGTCTTCCTCGGAGAGGTCGGTGGCGCTCAAGGGCTTGTCGAAGTGCGCCGTGAAGTCGAGATCGTGCTCCTGCCCCGAGTTATGTTCCGAGAGGAAGCCGCCGCTCTTCAGGCGATCGAGTGCGGTGCGCAGGTCGCCTTCTGGCATGCGGATCGCGCGCCGCTTGATCAGGTCGAAATGGGTGTCGCCGGACACCAGCGCAAGCACGCGGATCAATTCGGGCGCGATCTGCCCCGCCTGGCCGCGCATGGCGCGCTCACCCAGTTCGGTGCGACGATAAATGGACTCGGCCATGGTCAGCCGAACTTCGGGCGGAACGCGTCGTCGACTTCGACGCGATAGCCGTTTGCCAGGCGATTTGTCTTGTTGGCCAGCGAGGCGACGGCCAGCACTTCGGCCAGCATGGCCTCGCTCATGCCCTGCTTGCGCGCCGAGGCCGTGTGCGAGTGGCTGCAGTACTCGCAGCCATTGGTGGCCGAAACAGCGATGTAGATGAGTTCCTTGGTGAGCGGGTCCAGCGCACCGGGCGCCATGACATCGCGCACTTCTTCCCAGGTGCGCTTGAGCGTCGCCGGGTCGTTGGCAAGCACCTTCCAGAAGTTGTTGACGTCGGCCACCTGGCGCTTGGCCTTGATGTCGTCGTAGACCGCCCGCACTTCGGGCCCGGCGTCCGCGTATTCGATACTGCGCACCAGGGCCATGCCGCGTCAGCCCGCTTGCGCCGCGCGCCGCTCGAGCAGGCGGCCGAAGTTGTCGAGCGACAGCAGGTGCACGTAGATGCGCCCGAGCACCCCCTTGCGAATCAGGACGCGCAGATCGTCACTGCTCAGGTGCTCGATCTTTGCCTCTGCGACCCGGAACATGCCGGTCATCGACAGAGGTGCCCCGCCGTTGGGCGTGGCCTGCATCGAAAACGGCTCGAGCAGGCCCAGGCTCATCAGGAGCTCGCTCATTTCGCGCGTGCGCTCGAGGTCGGCCTCGTATTCGTTGAGCAGCTTCTCGATCCCGGCCCAGCGTTCGAGTGGCTGGCTGGCGGCGTCGAAGAGGGGCTCGCCGGTGTCGCCTTCGGCGGCGATGGCGCTTTTTTCGATGCAGATGAGCCGTTCAGCCTGTTCCACTGCGTCCAGGGTCACGCGCGCCATGCAGAAGGGGTAGCGGCGCACATAGGCCGGCACATAGGTATTGGCGCTCCAGCCGCTCGGCACGGCAAAGAGGTTCTCACCGGTGACCAGACCCAGCACCGCGACCGGTGCCACGCTCTTGCCTTCATCGCCCGAGGCAAACACCAGCGGATAGTCGCGGCATGCCACCGGAAATTCAGTGAAGCTCACCGGGATCGCGTTGAGTCCTGCCACGAAGGGCGGCAGCTGGCCGGCCGCGGGAAGCTTCACGCGCTGCGTCTTGAGAAACGGTGCGATATTGCTATAGCCGAACGGCGGGGTGATGTCCATGGAGGCTTTGCGGCCGGAATCAAAGCAAAATTTTAACGCATCGGCATGTGCGTGGTCCGGTTGGCCCGCAGAGTGCAGGTGCTTGGCTATTGATGGGGGGCAGAAATGCGCGCGGGAATCTACCTGGGTTTGGTCCAGTTGCTATTCGTCACCACCTGGACGGTGTACGTGTTGTTCCTGCCGGAACTGGCCCGGGCGGCCGGCATCGCGCCGCGCTGGGTCGCGTGGATCCTGATCGCCGACCAGTTGATCTTCGCAGCCATGGACCTGGCGTTGGGCGTGGCTGCCGGCCGGGTGGCGCATGTGGTCGGGCGCCTGGGGCGCTGGATTGCAGTGGTCGGCGCCCTGTCGTGCGCCGCATTCATCGGACTGCCGTTCACGCCTGGATCAACCGCTCTTCTCGTCCTCATCATCGTCTGGGCGGTGAGCGCGTCGGTGCTGCGGGTGCCGCCGATGCTGCTGCTGGGCCGCTATGCCGCGCCCGCGGCGACGCCGTGGATCGCGAGCCTCGCGCTGCTTGGCATCGGGCTGGCCGGCGCACTGGCGCCGATACTCACGATCAACCTGCGCGGTGTCGACCCGCGCCTGCCGTTCGCACTGGCTGGGGGTGCGCTCCTGGTGGCCGTCGGGGCCATGGCTTGGTGCGAGCGCCATTTGGCGCTCGACGCAGCGGCCACCACGCCGGCGCGCGAGACCACAGGCACTATGCCGCGATTCGGACCGGTATTCTTGGCGGCGGTGTTCCTGCTCGCGCTGGGCACCCAGGTACATACCGCCATCAACTCTGGCCCCCTGTACCTGCGCCAGGTCGGGCCGGGGCTACTGGACATGCTGATGCCGTCTTTCTGGGTTGGCTTCGCCTTGTTGGTCCTGCCGGCGGCATGGCTGATCCGCGTTGGCGAGCCTGCCGAGGTCCTGGTGATCGGTGCAGCCGGCGGCGCCCTTTGTCTCTCGCTCGTTCAGGTCGCGCCCGGACTTGTGACTACGGTCGCACTGCAATTGGGCCTGGGCGGCGCGTGGGCCTGCGTATTCGCGGCCGCCCTCAACGCCGCACTTGCAGCCGCCCGTGGTGCGTCGGGCGCGCGCATGGTCGGCATGCTCTTCGCAGCGTTGGCACTCGCAGCTGCGCTGCGCATCGGCATGGGGGTTGCCGGATGGCCGGCCAGCGCCGAGTTTGCGCGTGCCCTGCACTGGCTGCCGCCTCTGGCGTGGGCCGCGGCGATGGTCTTCCTTCTTGCAATTCCCAAGAGGTCTCAGTCCGGCGCCGGATTGCGCACGTAACTCAGGCGCTGCGGCCATGCATCGCGCGGCACACGCTCAAGCACGAGGTGCTGTCCCGCGTAGGTGAATGAGGGCGCAATCGGTGCGTCGCCACCAAGCAAGGCTTCGAGCGCATCGTCGCCGCGCCCACCCTTCGCATCGGTGAGTCGCATCAAGAAGCGTTCCAGGTCGCGGTCATCCAGTGAAGCGGCACCAATGTCGGTTTGCATACCCGGTCTGCCGTCTTCATCGACCATCACGGCGCTTACCTGAGCGATGCCGCGTCCGGTGTGGGTTGCCAGCGTGCCGTCGAGGTCCATGCGCAGCACCCAGGGCGCGCAGGCGAGTTCGACGAAGACCCGCTGCGGCCCGTTCTGGAAGTACCAGCAGCTACGCGGGTCGGCCTGGTAGTTGCGGCCGATAAAGGCGTTGAAGGCGGCGTGCGCGATGGCCTCGTAGCGTTTGCTTTTCTCGAAGTCGTGCGCGCGCGTCAGCCAGCGGCCGCGCGCGTCCAGGCGCAGCCAGCCGTACACGTCCGGTACGCCGGGCCAGCGGGCCAGCGCGGCGCGGACCGCCTCGTCCACGCCCTACGCGCGCGCGCGTCGAGCGCGGCGGGACCTAGAACGGCAGCTTGGCATCTGCCTTGGCCGCCAGGAGGACCGCGCGAAACTGGGCCTGAATGCGCGCGATTGCCGCCTCCGTGTCGGCCTCGAAGCGCAGCACCACGATCGGCGTGGTGTTGGATGCGCGCATGAGCCCGAATCCGTCCGGGTATTCCACGCGCAGGCCGTCGATGTCGATCACGCGGTCCGCACCCGGAAAGCGGGCGTCGCGCTTGAGCTTGTCGATGAGTGCATAGTGCTCTCCCTCGGCGCAGTGCAGGTGCAGTTCGGGCGTGGCGATGGCATCAGGCAGATCGTTCAGGACGCGCGCGGTGTCGGCATGTCGTGCCAGGATTTCGATGAGTCGCGCGCCGACGTAGAGGGCGTCGTCGAACCCGAACCAGCGGTCCTTGAAGAAGACGTGCCCGCTCATTTCGCCGGCCAGCGGCGCGCCGGTCTCCTTGAGCTTGGCCTTGATCAGCGAGTGGCCGGTTTTCCACAGAAGCGGCTTGCCGCCATGGCGTTCGATCCATGGCCCCAGGTTGCGCGTCGACTTCACGTCGTAGATGATCGTCCCGCCGGGATTGCGCGACAGCACATCGGCTGCGTACAGCATCATCTGCCGGTCCGGGAAGATGATCTTGCCGTCCTTGGTGACCACGCCCAGACGGTCGCCGTCGCCATCGAAGGCAAATCCGAGTTCGGAGTCGGTCGTCGCCAGGGCGGCGATCAGGTCGTTGAGGTTTTCAGGATGCGCCGGGTCGGGGTGGTGATTGGGGAACGTGCCATCGACTTCGCAGAACAGTTCACGTACCTCGCACCCCAGCTTGCGGAAGAGGGCGGGGGCAAAGGCGCCGGCCACGCCGTTGCCGCAGTCCACCGCGAGTTTCAACGGCCGGGCCGGGCGGATGTCTGAGACGATGCGCTCGAAGTAGGCGGCGCGGATGTCGTGCTGGCGCAGGTTGCCGGCGCCGCTGGCGAGGTCGCCGGATTCGATGCGCCGCCTGAGGTCGGAGATCGCCTCTCCGTGCAGCGTATCGCCGGCCAGCATCATCTTCAGGCCGTTGTAGTCGGGCGGATTGTGGCTGCCGGTGACCATCACGCCCGAGCCGATTCCCAGCTCGTAGGTGGCGAAATAGAGCATGCCGGTGGCCACCATTCCGAGGTCGACCACATCGACGCCGGCGGCGCGAATTCCGGCGGCGAGCGCGCCGGCCAGTTCCGGGCCGGACAGGCGGCCGTCGCGCCCGACTGCGATTTCCCTGACACCGCGGGCGCGGCCCTCGGTGGCGATGGCGCGGCCGATCGCTTCGACGATCGCCGGCGTGAGTGTCTTGCCGACGATGCCGCGGATGTCGTAGGCCTTGAAGATCTCGTGGGGAACTTTCATGGATGCTTTCGGAAGTAGTCAAGGAGTCGCTGGGGCAGGGCGCTGATGTGGCCGGGTGGCCAGAAACCGGAGGCGAAGCCCACGTGGCCACCTGCCGCCGGTTGTTCAAGGCTCACGCAGCCGGCGACTTCATGCGCGCGCGGCAGCGCATGCGCCGGGAGAAACGGATCGTTGCGTGCGTTGAGAAGCAGCGCTGGCACGCGCACATCGATGAGCGCCGGCTTCGCCGAGGCGCGTGACCAGTAGTCGTCGGTATCGCGAAAGCCGTGCAGGGGAGCGGTGACCAGGTTGTCGAATTCGTAGAGGTCGCGTGCGCGCGCGACGCGCGCGCGGTCGAGCATGCCGGGAAAGCGCGTCTCCTTGGCAAGGCTTTTTGCCTTGAGCGTCGCCAGGAACATGCGCGTGTAGACCATGTTGAAACCGCGACCCAGGGCCATCCCCGCGGCGGCCAAGTCCAACGGCGCAGATACCGCGGCGGCGGCGCGCAGGATCGCGGCAGCTGCACTTCCCTCGCGACTGGCCCACTTCATGAGCGCGTTGCCGCCCAGCGAGATACCGACGGCGTAGACCGCGCGTGGGCGCCTGAGTGCGACGATGCGCTTGAGTATCCAGTCGATCTCGACGGCATCGCCGGAATGGTAGGCGCGCGGCAGTCGATTCGACTCGCCCGAGCAGCCGCGAAAGTGCGGTACGCAGCCGTTCCAGCCTGAGGCTGCCACTGCGTGCATGAGGGCCAGTGCGTAATGGCTTTGCGAAGAGCCCTCGAGGCCATGAAACATGACCACCAGCGGCTTCTCGGCATCCCAGGCCGGAGTCCCGGACGCATCGGCGATCCAGTCAACGTCGATGAAGTCGCCGTCCGGCTGTCCGTCGGCGCCGACCGAATTGAAGCGCTCGCGCGCAAATGCGACTTGAGGCTGGGGGCAGAACCGCGCCGGCACGATGGTCTGCAAGTGCCCGCCGGGCAGCCACCACGGCGCCGCGCTGACGCCGTCATTGCGCCGCTTGAGCGGCGGTGCTGGCAGGGTACCCGCGCGCCTCAATGCAGCACCTTGGGAAGCGATTCCGGCGACGGTGGCGCCTCGACGCGCGCCGACGGCGAGCCGTGGTGCAGAACCATCCGCCAGCCACCTCCCGAACGCACGTAGACGTTGGTCGCAATTACCGGGGCGGCCGGGCGCGCCTCGCCGCGCACGGCGATGAACTCATGCACGGAATGGGTTGCCATCATCATGGACTGCATGGCGACGATCTGGCCCACATGCACGGTGAGCCGTGCGCCGCCCTCAAAAAGACGCCGCCATGCTTCGCGAACCGCGGCGTGGCCGACAAGGCGGGCGCCGCCGGGGTGTATGCACATGACCTCTTCGTCATCGGCCCAGACTGCCATCATGCCCTCGAGGTCGGCTTTTTCCAGCGCTTCGTAGAAGGCGGTTTCGCAATCCTGCGGGCTGGCGAAGAGCTTCATCGGGGAAATTTTTCGAAGGGGAGGGGATGGTATCAAACCGCTGCGCGCTGCCCGGCCGCCGGGTCCGCCAGCAGCGACTCACACTGTTCAAGCACTTCGGCCGGAGTGATCTCGCGCAGACAGCGCAGATGGCCAAGAGGACACTCGCGCGCATAGCAGGGACTGCAGTCCAGCGCGCGATAGATCACGCGCGCGGCAGGCGAAAGCGGCGGGGTGTGGCGTGGCGACGACGAGCCGTAGAGCGCCACCAGCGGCCGCCCCAGCGCTGCGGCCACATGCATGAGGCCGGAGTCGTTGCTCACGACCAGTGCGCTGCCCGCGATCAGGTTGATCGCGTCGTCAAGGCTGGTGCGCCCGGCCAGATTGAGCGCACGGCCCAGCGAGAATTGCTCGACCGCCAGGCCCAGGGGCACCTCCTTTTGCGTACCCAGCACCACCGGGACCGCGCCGCGCGCGGCCAGTTGCCCGGCCAGCGCCCCAAAGTGCTCCGCCGGCCAGCGCTTGGCCGGCCCGTACTCGGCGCCCGGGCACAGTACGACCAAGGCCGCGCCCGGCGCGAGCCCGAAGGAGGACTTGATGGCGATGGCCGCCACCGGGTCGGCGCGCAGTACCGGATCCGGCAGGCGTTCGGGCGGAACCTTGCCCGGGGATTCCCCCAACTGCGCGTAGAACCGTGCCATCGGCGTGCGCTCGCTGCCCTTTTTCGGGTTGGCATGACGCACGTTGATGAGACCGTGGCGGGATTCGCCGCTATAGCCCACGCGCAGCGGCACATCGGCGAAAAACGGCACCAGCGCCGACTTCCACGAGTTCGGCAAAACGAAGGCGTGGGCATAGCGACCGCGCAAGCGCCGGCCCATGCGCCAGCGCTCGCGCAAGTCCAGGTTGCCATGGCGCCAGTCGACCTCCAGCACTTCGCTGATTTCCGGCATGCGGCGCAAGAGCGGCGCCACCGCGGGCGGCGCCAGCACGTCGATGTCTCCGGCCGGTGCGCGTGCCTTCAGAAGCGTCAAGAGCGGCTGCGCCATGAGGCAGTCGCCCAGCCAGTTGGGCGCCACGACCAGGGTGCGCGCGCGCATGGGATCGCGCCGTCTGGCCTGGCTGTCAGTGCCCGGCGGGCGCGTCGCCCTTCAGCCGATAACCGGTGCCGCAGTAGGGGCAGCGCGCGAAGCCGCTGCTGGCGATATCGAGATACACGCGCGGGTGATGACACCACACCGGCATCGACGGGTTGGGGCAGAAAGCGGGCAACTGCCCCGCCTCGAGCTCGACCACCGGCAACTGATCTGTCGCGCTCATCAGCCTGCCTCCTATTTGCGCTTCTTGGCCGCAGCCGGCTTGGCCACCGGCGTGAGCCACTTGGCGTACTTGCGATTGCGGCCTTCGACGATGGCGAAGAACGCATCCTGGATTTTCTTGGTGATCGGGCCGCGCTTGCCCGCGCCTATGGTGCGCGCGTCAAGTTCGCGGATCGGCGTCACCTCGGCGGCGGTGCCGGTGAAGAATGCCTCGTCGGCGATGTACACGTCGTCGCGCGTCAGGCGGCGGCTGCGCACCTCGAGCTTCAGGTCGCGCGCAATCGCGTGGACCGAGGCACGCGTGATGCCGACCAAGGCCGATGCCAGTTCGGGTTCGTAGAGCACGCCGTCCTTGACGATGAAGATGTTTTCGCCGGCACCCTCGGCCACAAAGCCGTCGACGTCGAGCAGCAGTGCCTCGTCGTAACCGTGCATGACCGCTTCGCGATTGGCGAGAATGGAATTCGCATAGGTGGCCGAAAACTTGGCGCGCGCCATGTTCACGTTGACATGGTGGCGCGCAAAGCTCGAGGTTTTTACGCGGATGCCCTTGGAGAGGCCTTCCTCGCCCAGATACGCGCCCCACGGCCAGGCTGCGATTGCCACATGCACGCTCGCGCCGACCGGTGAGACACCCATTTTCTCGGAGCCGTAGAACGCGACCGGACGGATATAGCAGGACTCGAGCTTGTTGGCGCGCACGACCTCGCACTGCGCGGCCATCAGCGTTTCCTTCGAGTAGGGCAACTCCATCATGTAGATCTTGCAGGAGTTGAACCAGCGTTCGGTGTGCTCGGCCAGGCGGAAGATCTGCGTGCCCGACACCGTGTTGTAGGCGCGCACGCCCTCGAAGGTCGCCAGGCCATAGTGCAGGGAATGGGTCAGGACGTGCGTGGTCGCGCTGCGCCAGGGCACAAGCTTGCCGTCGTACCAGATGACGCCGTCGCGGTCGGCCATCGACATGATTGCGAATCTCCGAAAAAGTGTTTGAACGTACGGGAAAGAATCACGATTTTAGCCGATCCTCTCTCTATAATCGGAAGCCTCGATGCGCTTCTCCAGATGCCCGAAGTGCGGCCATGCGCCGCTGCCGGCCGATCGGTCGCCGGCGGCATGGCGCGCACGCGCGCCGTTCCGACAATCGGTCAGCCGATAGCGAGCGCTCAGATTGAAGGCACTGGGCACCCTGCTTCTCGCCGGCGCATGCTGGGGTGCAGCGGCAGGCACTGCGGCGCAGGCGCCGGCACGCTGGTGGGTGGGCTTCATCGATACCAATGACCGGGCGTTTTTTGAAATCCCCGTAAGCGGACGCGATTGCGTCGAGCGTGACGCCGCAGTGCGCCGCGCCGCTGCGCCCCCGGCGGCTGTGGTCGCGTCGCCGCGCAGCGCGGCAACGCTGCTGCCACCGGGGGCACGGCTTGCTTTCGCGGTCGCCGACATCGCGGGCGCAACCAGCGAACGTGTCCTGACCCGTGTGGTCGCAATCGTGCGCGAAGACGAGGCGCATCGACCGACGCTTGCGCCCGCCTGCTGGTATCTCGCGCAAGCCGGTGATTATTCCGGCGCCTACCGGGTCGCGGAAGATCGCCTTGCCGTGGCGGTGCATCCGCCGCGCGCCTTGCGGCTGACGGCCGTGGACGCCACCTGGCGCTCCATGACGGCAGTGCCGGCAGGCGAGACTGCGGCGGCGGATGATTTTCCCGCCGCGTGGCGGTCGCTTCTAACCCAGGCCCTGCCCGGGGCAGCGCTGTGGCACGCGCAGACCTTCAGCGCAGTGCGCGACGTCGCGCGCGGGGCCGAGCCCCTGCTGCTCTTGGGCGCGGTCGCAGCACCGGACGGGGTGCCGGACAGCCCGGCGACCTACAATACGGTCAACCTGATCGTGCGCGAGGCACAGTTGTCCAACTTGCCTCTGTACCAGTCAGGCCCTTCCGGGGGCCAGGCCCGCGCTGCGGCAGACAGCTTTGTCGCCCAGGTTGCCGCAGTCGTCGATCT
Organism: Burkholderiales bacterium; assembly: GCA_046160545.1. Lineage (GTDB taxonomy): Bacteria > Pseudomonadota > Gammaproteobacteria > Burkholderiales > JAEUOS01 > JAEUOS01. Next base: position 3,790 of record JBJXGS010000081.1, on the reverse strand, counting down.
GGACGGCGACGGCGTCGACGAATTGATCATCAGGGTACGCCACTACGCCGGCGGGAACCTGCGGATACTGCAATGGGACGGGGCACGCTACGTGGAAGTGCGCCGCACCGGATACGAAGGAGAGTGATGACGGACGCCACCGCCATGCCCGCGGGCATGAAACGCAACCTCGGGCTTCTGATCGTGGCCCAGGCCCTGCTGTTCGTCAACAACGTCACCATGATCGCGGTGACAGGGCTGGTCGGGTTTGCACTCGCCCCGACCGCGATCCTGGCGACCATCCCGCTGACCTGCTACGTGGTGGGGGCAGCGCTTGCCGCCGGTCCGGTGGCGCGCATGATGCGCCGTCAGGGCCGGCGCACCGGGTTCTCGGTCGGTGCGCTCTTCGGCATCGCCGGGGTGAGCCTGGCCGCGCTCGGCGCCTACTACAAGGTCTTCTGGCTACTGTGCGGCGGCATGGTGATCGTCGGCGTCTTCAACGCCTGCGGCGCACTGTACCGCTTTGCCGCTGCCGAAGTGGTGTCGCCTAACTACAAGGAGCGCGCCATTTCCTGGGTCATGGCCGGCGGCATCGTTGGCGGCGTCATCGGGCCCAACCTGGCCAAGTATTCCAAGGATTTCCTGCCCGTCACCTTCGCCGGTTCTTACGCGGTGCTGGCGCTGTTCGCCCTGGCCTCACTGATCGTGGTGCGCTTTGTCGAGTTTCCGGCGCAGACTGCAGCCGAGAAGGCCGGTGGTGGCCGGCCGCTAGGTGAAATCATGCGCCAGCCGGTGTTTATCGTCGCCGTGCTGGGCGCCACCATCGGCTACGGCGTCATGAACCTGCTCATGTCGGCGACGCCCCTGGCCATGCAGATGTGCAGTCTGCCGTTTTCCAACGCCGCATTGGTACTCGAGTGGCACGTCATCGGCATGTTCGCGCCCTCGTTCTTCACCGGCAACCTGATCCGGCGCTTCGGCGTCCTGAACATCATGTTCACCGGTGCGCTGCTCATGTTCGCCTGTGTCGCTTTCGCGCTCAACGGGCAGGACCTGATGCATTTCCTCGGCGCGTTGTTCGTGCTCGGCGTGGGCTGGAACTTTCTCTTCATCGGCGGCACCACGCTGTTGACCGAGGCGTATCGACCGGAAGAGAAGAACCGCGTGCAGGGCGTCAACGACTTCCTGGTGTTTCTGACCATGGCGACTTCGTCGTTCACCTCCGGGGCGCTGGTGACCACGCGCGGCTGGGAGATCATCAACATGGGCGCGCTGCCTTTCCTTGTGTTGGTGTGCGCCGGAATTTTCTGGCTGGGCGTGGTTCGTCGGCGCGCCGCAGCGCCTGCATGATGCCCGCAAGGCAGGCACGGCCGGTCGCGTAAGAACGTGCGCGAAGACGATCCGCGCGCCTTCGCCACGCCGGGGCGCGCCTATCTGACCGGCGCGCGCGCAGTCCTGCCCTTCATGATCGGCACCATACCCTTTGGTCTGGTGACCGGGGTGGCCACGCGCGCCGCCGGGCTCTCGACATGGGAAGCAGCGGCGATGACCCTGATGGTCTTCGCCGGCACGGCACAACTGGCGGTGCTGCCGCTTTTGGTGGTGGGCGCGCCGGCGCTGGTGATCCTGGCCACGGCGTTCATCGTCAACCTGCGGTTCGTGATTTACAGCGCCGGGTCGGTGCCCTATTTCGGCGGCTTGCCATTGCGCTGGCGGTTGACGCTCGGCTATTTCATGACCGACACCGGCTTTGCGCTGTTTTCGCACAACGTCGCTCAGCGCGCGGCCCTGCCCAACACCCACTGGTACTTCCTGGGCGGAGGAAACGTGGTCGCGATCACGTGGATCTGCTCGGCAGTCGCAGGTGTGACCGTTGGCGCGAGTTTCCCGCCGGAGTGGCGGCTCGAGTTCGCGGCGGTACTGGCGATTCTTGCCTTGCTCGCTCCGTTCGTGCGCGGCCGCGCCGATTTCGCCGCCGCTGTCGTCGCCGGCGTCGTTGCGCTGGCTGCGAGCGGCCTGCCTCTCAAACTGGGTCTGATCGCAGGAGCGATCGCCGGCATCGTTGCCGGCACCCTGACCGAGCGCATGCAAAGGCGCGTTGCTGCATGACCAGTCCTATCGCCGCCCACTACGGCTGGACCCTGTGGCTCATCTTCGGCGGCATGGCGCTCCTGACCTTTGCCAACCGCGCCGGACTCCTTCTATTGGCCGGACGCTTTCGCCTGCCACGCATGGTCGAAGACGCGCTGCGCTTCGCGCCGGCGGCGGCGCTGGCTGCGATCGTCGCGCCCGACCTGCTTGTGCATGGAGGGCGGGTCGATCTGAGCCTGGACAACGCGCGCCTTTACGCCGGACTGGCCGGCTTTGCGGTGGCGCTTACTCTACGCAGCACCTTGCTTGCGATTGTCGTGGGCATGGTTGCCTTGTTCCTGCTTTCGCGGATCGGCTAGACCTCGTCGTACGGTTTATCAGTCGCGTGGCTCGGGCTTGCCGGCGATCAGTTCATCACCGTTGCAGCTTCACGCTCTTTGCGGTTGCCCGGCGCCTCTGCCGCACCGGGCGGGCCCGCCCACCCGGTGCAGCAGAGCCTGGGGCAAACAGGGATGCCACGAGCCCGTCGCGCAGGAGTTCGCTAAGGGCGCGCACCTCGCCGGCCGGCATGCCATCCAGCAACAACTGCACGACCGTGTTTGCACCGGCCACCAGCACGCGCGCACCGGTGGCGGGATGCACCTTGAGCGGACTCGTCGCCGCCAAGCGCTCCAGCCGGCTCGCTGCAATCGCTTCGGCCGCCTCGCGTAGCGGCGCCCCTGCGGCTGGTCCCCCCGCCCGCAGTGCCCGCACCAGATGCGGAAGCTCCAAGGCGAAATGTATCCAGTCGTCCCAGCCTCGCTTGACATCCGCCGTTGGGTCGTCGCTTGGCCTCATGCGCTGCTTGTAGGCGAAGAATGCGCGTAGTTCCGCCTGCGCCAGAGTTCGCAGCAGGCCTTCCTTGTCGCCGTAGTGGTGATAGAGCGTAGGCGCGGTGACTCCCGCACGCTCACAGATGGCGCGCGTGGTTAGCGCCGCCGGACCGCCTTCGCGCAGCAACCCCAACGCCGCGACGCGAATGCGCTCGACGGGCGGCGGTCTGACATCCGCACCCGCGGGGGGGTGCCGGTTCGAAAGGGGCTGTTGCACGATTGTAGTATAGCGGCGCTATAATGTAGCGCCGCTATAGTCGTGTCTCCTCGTCTGCCCATGTTCCCCAGCTTTCGCGCCACCATCTTTCGTCCCGCATCGCTAGTGGCACGCATCTTTCCCCGCGCCAGGAAACGCTGGCGTAGGTCCTTGCGTGCTTTTTGTTTCGTTCAGGTTTTGGTCGCTTGCACGATCTCGGTCACTCAGGTGCGTGCCGAATCGGTCGATGTTTTGATTGAGATCAGCGGTTTGCGTTCCGCGACGGGACGCGTACTGGTGGCGCTGCACGAGGACCGCTGGGCGTTCCCGTCGCGCTGGGACAAGGCAGTGGCCATGACCAACGTGGCAGCCGCGGCGGGAACAACCGTGGTGCCGCTGCGTCTGCCACGCCCGGGGCGCTTTGCGCTCATCGTCGTGCACGACGAGGATGGCGACGGTCGCATGAAGAAGAACGTGCTGGGGCTGCCGCGCGAGGGCTACGCCACGGGACGCAACGCGCAGGCCTTGGAGTTCCCGTACTTCGAACCGGCGCTGCGCGACTGGCAGCCCGGAACGCAGGTGAGCGTCCGGCTTCTTTATCCATGAGTCGCACCCCCGCCGAGCGCTGGACGCTGTACACGGCGACGGCCAT
>JBJXGS010000080.1:0-5417 GCA_046160545.1 Burkholderiales bacterium | reverse complement strand
CGATACCAAGGTGGCGATGATCGATCGCCTCTCGGCGGCCGGTTTCCAGATGATCGAAGCTACCAGTTTCGCGCGTCCGAGCGTGGTGCCGCACCTGAAGGACGCCGAGCTGGTGCTCGCGCGCATCCAGCGCCGTCCCGGGACCGCGTACCGCGCGCTGGTGCCGAATGCCAAGGGCGCCGAGCGCGCCGTGGCGAGCGGCCTGGTGGACGAGCTGCTCGGGCTGATCACGGTGAGCGAAACTTACCTCGCGCACAACCAGAACATGACGCTGGACCGCGCGATCGATGAAGGCATCCGCGCGTTCGAGATCGCCGCCGCAAGGAATATCGGCTTCACCATGGCGCTTGGCATGGCCATGTGGTGCCCCTACGAAGGCCGAGTGCCGGAAGCCAGTGCGCTCGCGGTGCTGGGGCGCTTCTGGGATGCGGGACTGCGGCGCTTCTATTTCGCCGGCAGCGTCGGCATGGAAGATCCCTCGCACGTGCATAACCTCTTTCGCATGGCGCACGAGCGCCATCCGGGCATCGAGCTCGGCTATCACGTCCACAACGTACCGGGATTCGGCGTCGCCAACGTGCTGGCTGCGCTGGATGCCGGCGCGTCGTTCCTCGAGGGCTCGATCTGTGGCGTCGGCGGTGGCATCGCGATGCCCACGAACATGGGAGCGGTCGGCAACCTGCCGACGGAGGACATCGTTCACCTGCTGAACTCCTGCGGGATCTCGACCGGTCTCGACACGGCGGAGGTGCTCGCCTGTGCACGCGAGATCGGTCAGATGCTCGACATGGAACCGCTGTCCCACCTGTCCCACTGCGGCACACGCGAGGAACTGCTATCACGCACCCGCGGCCAGGCGTTCCAGCACCCGGGCCGATGAGCGGATACCAATGAACGATCCTCAATCGACGATGTCTCCGGCACGCGGCCCGCTGGCGGGCATCCGGGTGCTGGATTGCGCGACTTTCATTGCCGGGCCGTACTGCGCCACGTTCCTCGCCGAGTTCGGCGCGGAGGTGGTGAAGGTCGAGCAGCCGGGCCCCGGCGACCCGACGCGCAAGTTCGGCACGCCCACGCCCTGCGGCGATTCGCTGGTGTGGCTCTCGGAGGGACGCAACAAGAAATCCCTCACCATCGACCTGAAGAATGCCGAGGGCGCCGCGCTGCTCAAGCGCCTGGTCGAGAAAACCGACGTGCTGGTGGAGAACTTCCAGCCCGGCACGCTGGAGCGCTGGGGCCTGGGCTGGGAGGAACTGAAGAAGCACAACCCGCGCCTGGTGATGGTGCGCATTTCGGCCTATGGCCAGACCGGGCCCTACAGCCCGCGTCCCGGATTCGGGCGCATCGCCAACGCCTTCGGCGGCATTTCCTTTCTCGCCGGTTACCCTGACCGGCCTCCGGTGACGCCGGGCTCGGCGACACTGCCGGACTACCTTTCCGGGATGTATGGCGCGATGGGCGCGCTCGTCGCGTTGCGCGCACGAGAGCACACCGGCGAAGGGCAGGTGGTGGATATCGGCCTGTATGAGTCGGTTTTCCGCATCCTCGATGAACTGGCGCCCGCCTATCACTACAAGGGACTGGTGCGCCAGCGCATGGGGCCGGGCACCGTGAACGTGGTTCCTCACAGTCACTACCCGACGCGCGATTCCCGCTGGATCGCGATCGCCTGCACCAACGACAAGATCTTCGCCCGCCTGGCGGCGCTGATGGGCCACCCAGAGTGGGCGGGGGAGGGGAAGTGGGGCAAGGTCGCGCAGCGCGAGGCTGAGCGAGAAGCGGTGGATGCCACGGTCGGTGAGTGGACCAGCCGCCACGATCGCGAGGAACTGCTCGCGGTCTGCAGCAAGGGAGAGGTACCCTGCGGGCCGTTGTACTCGATCGACGAGATCTTCACCGACCCGCAGTACGCCGCGCGCGGCAACATCGCCCATGTGAGGGAGCCGCGAGTGCCCGGCAACCCGGAGTTCGCCGTGCCCAACGTAGTGCCCCGCCTGACCGAAACGCCGGGCGCCATCCGCTGGCTGGGACCCGCGCTCGGGGCGCATACTGACGACGTGCTCAAGGACTGGATCGGTCTTGGCGCTGCCGAGATCGCGGCGTTGAAACGATCCGGCGCAATTTAGAGAGAAGGGGAGAGCAACATGCTGATGTCCGGCAACAACTATCGTGAATCCCTGCGCCGCACCAAGCCGCGCGTCTACGTCGATGGCCGGCAGATCGATTCCGTCGCCGACGAGCCCGCGCTGGCGCCGGGGATCAACGGCGTGGCCGTGACCTACGACTACGCGTTGCGCGAGCAGTTCAAGGCCGTGATGCGCACCGACGTCGCCGCCGTCGGCGCAAGCGACGTGAATCGCATGATCGCCATTCCGGGGTCCAGCCAGGACCTCCTCAACAAGCTGGAAGCGGTGCGCCTCGTCTGTCAGGAAACCGGATGCGCGCAACGCTACCTTGGCGGTGATGCGCTCTCGGCGGTCTGGCAGTCCGCCCATCGCATCGATGCCGAGCGCAATACCGGCTACGTGCCGCGGCTGCGCGCCTACATCGAGCGCGTCTACGCCGAAGACCTGACCCTGGGCGTGGCGATGACCGACGCCAAGGGCGACCGCAACCTGCGTCCCTACCGGCAACCGAATCCCGATTCATACCTGCACATTTCCGAGCGGCGCGCGGACGGCATCGTGCTCTCCGGCGTGAAGGCGATCGTCACTTCCGCACCCTACGTGCACGAGTTCATCGTCATGCCCTGCCGCAACATGAGCGAGCATGACGCGGCCTTCTCGGTGTGCTGCGCCGTCCCGGTCGACGCGCCGGGGTTGACCATCGTGGCCCGCCCGGCCGGGCGTCCGGGCGAGAAGGCGGCGAAGTTCAGCGCGAAGTACGGCCAGTCGACCGGCGTGCTGATCTTCGACCAGGTGTTCGTGCCCTGGGATCGCGTGTTCCTCGCCGGCGAATGGGAGCATGCCGGCCCGCTGGTGTACGACTACACCGCCCATCACCGCCAGACCTGCATCGGGGCGCGCGCCGGCTTCGGCGACCTGCTGATCGGCGCGGGCGCGCTGATGACCGAGGCCAACGCCATCGACCTGGACCATGCCCACAACCTGCGCGAGCAGATGGTCGAGCTGATCAAAATCGTCGAAGGCTTCTACGCCTGCGGCGTTGCCTCCTCGGTCTACAACAAGATCGACCAGGCGGCCGGCGTTGCCGTGCCGGAACCGGTGTTCGCCAATATCGGCAAGCTGCTGCTGGCGACACAGATCTACGACATGCACCGGCTCGCGCACCATGTGTCCGGCGGATTGATCGTCACGCTTCCCGGCCCCGACGAGGACCACAATCCCGCGACGGCTGGCCGGCTTTCCGAGGTGCTTGCCGCGCGTTCCGACATCCCGTACGAGAAGCGCATCGAAGTGGCCCGCTTCATCGAGGACCTGACCGCCAGCTACCAAGGCGGCTGGTACTCGGTCATCAGCCTGCACGGCGGCGGTTCGCCGGAGGCGATGAAGATGGAGATCTGGCGCAACTACCCGCTGGGCAACAAGGTGGACCTCGTCGAGCGGTTGCTCGAGCGCGGCATCATCACCGACGAAACGCGCAAGATCACGCGCAATCGCCAGCCCGGACGCTGCTGCGACACCGGCTGCGTCGTGCCCGCCGCGCCGCAAATGACCGCGTTGCCCGGCCGGCAGGCGATCGAGCCTGCGGGCATCGGCGGTCGCCGAATCGGCGCGGTCAAGTAGCGAGCCGGACAGCGGTGACGAATCCGCGCACACAGGGCATGGAATCGAGCCGCATGGCGCTGCTCGTGATCGATGTCCAGGATCGACTGGCGCCGCGCGTTGTCGGCGCCGAGGACATAGAGCGACGTTGCATCGCGCTCATCGAAGGCGCCAAGGCCTTGCAGATTCCCGTGTTCCTCACCGAGCATTGTCCCGAGGCCCTCGGCGCCACCCTGCCGTCCATCCGGGGACTGGTCGCGGCCCCGGCGATATTCGCCAAGCGCCATTTTTCCGCGATGGGCGAATCGGCGCTGCCCGCGGCACTCAAGCAGAGCGGGCGCGACCAAGTGCTCGTCGCCGGCATGGAAGCGCATGTTTGCGTATTGCAGACCGTGCTCGGACTGCTGCAGGCGGACTACCGCTGCTGGCTGGCCATGGATGCGCTAGGCTCGCGCCGGCAACAGGACCGGCAAGCCGCGATTGACCGCCTGCGCGACGCAGGCGCGACCTTCGCGAGCGCTGAGATGGCGCTGTTCGAGTGGGCGAAGCACGCCGACCATCCGGCTTTTCGGACCATCCTTTCGCTCGTCAAGGCATATTGAGGCGTTGTTCATGGCAATTACCGAAATCCCCGTGCTGCGCAGTTTCCTCTTTGCCCCGGGCAATCATCCGCGCCGGGTCGAGAAGGCGCTTGCGCTCGGTGCTGACGCCGTCATCCTCGACCTCGAGGATGCGGTTGCGGTCGCTGAAAAGCCTGCGACGCGCAAGACGATCGTCGCGGCGCTTGCAGGTCCCCGTCGGTGCAAGGGGTACGTGCGCGTCAACGCGATCGGCACGCCCTGGTGCCTGCGCGACCTGATGGAAGTGGTCGGGCCAGGCGTTGACGGCATCGTGCTGCCCAAGGTCGAATCGGCCGCCGACCTGCGCACCATCGACTGGCTGATCAGCAACCTGGAGCGCGAGCGCGGACTGCCGCTGGGCAGGATCGACTTGATGCCCATCATCGAGACCGCAGTCGGCTTCTCGCGCCTGGACCGGATCCTCGGCGCGCGCACGCTGAGGGACACACCCGGTCCCTGGCGGGTCAGGCGCATCAGCTTCGGCGCCGGCGATTTCACCAACGACGTAGGAATGACCTGGACGCCGGGCGAGGAAGAGCTCTCCGAGTTGCGCTTGCGGATGATCGTGTCCTCGCGCGCAGCAGGCCTTGAGCCGCCGATCGACACAGTGTGGATTCACCTTCAGGACGCGGCGGCATTGCGACGCTCGGTCGAGCGCAGCCTGCGCATGGGTTTCCAGGGTCGCCTGTGCATCCACCCCGATCAAGTTGCGGTGGTGAACGAGATTTTTACTCCGACGGTCGCGGAGGTCGCGCGGGCGCAACGCATCGTGAAGGCTTTCGAGGAAGCCGAGGCGGCGGGCCTCGCGGCGATACAAGTGGACGGCGTCTTCGTCGACTATCCGATCGTCTACCGGGCACAGCGAACGCTGGCGGCAAGCGCCGCCATCGGCAAGCTCGGCGTGGCCTGACGCCGCAGGCGCCATGCTTCGAGCAACCATAGCCCGGGCACTCGGACTGGCCGTGGCATTGGGCGGGATGGCCTGCGCCGCGCCTGCGTTCGCGCAGGCGCCGCCCCAGATCGGCCAGGTCAGCAAAGACTCGGTCTGGGTCCCTACGCCCGAGCGCATGAT
>JBJXGS010000079.1:0-39255 GCA_046160545.1 Burkholderiales bacterium | reverse complement strand
TGGGCGATGCGCCCGGTGCTCTGGTCGATGAGCGACACCTTGCCCTCGCTCACCAGGTAATGCGTGTCGCGCCGGTAGAGATGGAGCGCCGCGAGCGCACGCGCCAGCGCTTCCTCGCGATGCACGCGGTTGCGCCACACCGGCGGCAGGCTGGCGGCCCAGGTCTCCAGGGCAGCGCGGCCGGCCTCGCTCAAACGCGCCTCGAGGCCGGCGTGGTCCAGCCGGTAGTGCTCCGGCGTGCGCATGCGCCGCGCCAGTTCGAGCGCGTGGCCGAAGTACGCGTCGCGCCCGGGGTTGGCGACCGGTCGCGCCAGGATCAGCGGCACCTGGGCGTCGTCGATCAGGCAGCTGTCGGCCTCGTCGATCAGTCCCAGGCACAGGCCGCGCAGCACCGGGGCGTTGGCGCCATCGCCATCGCACAGGCGGGCGGCACGCTGTTCGAGGTCGCTCTTGGCATCGCCGCGCGCCAGGCCGTCGCGCAGGTAGTCGAAGGCCAGTTCGGTGGCGGTGCAGTAGGTGATGTCGCAGGCGTATGCGGCGCGCCGCGCGGGCGCATCCTGCGCGGACTGGATCGCTCCGACCGAAAGACCGAGCGCACCGTACAGGGGGCCAAGCGCGGCAGCGTCGCGTGTCACCAGGTACTGGTTGGCGGTGATCACGTGCACCGGCAGCCCGGCCAGGGCGGCGGCAGCGGCGCCCAGCGCGATGGCGACGGTCTTGCCTTCGCCGGTGGCCATCTCGGCTAAGCGGGCGTCCAGCATGACGCGCGCGGCAATCAGCTGGCTGTCGTACAAGGCCAGTCCCAGGGTGCGCTGCGTGGCATCGATGATCAGGCGAAAGGCGTCGATGAGCGCGGCGTCGGTCAGACCCTCATCTGCCAGGCGCGCGCGCACGGATGCAAGCACCGGCGCTGGCCCGCTGGCGGCGCGCACCCGTTGGGCGAAGTCGCGGTAGCGCCTGGCATCGGGTCGCAGCAACGCAGCCGCCATGGCGCCAAGGCGCCCGGTCCCGGCCTGCAGCTGGTCGGATGACGCCAGCCGCTGCGGGTAAGTGCCGTGGACGATGCCCGGCACCTGCAGCAGCGCGCGCGTCATTGCATCGGGTTGAAGCGGGCCAGGAACAGCTGGCGGCCGGAGCGCAGCAGCTGGGCGGCCAGCGGCTCGCGGCCGTGGTCGAAGCGCACCCAGGCGCGCCCGCCGACGCGCTCAAGTTGCTGCGACGGTAGCGCCAGGTCGATCAGCACCACCGGTTGCTTCAGGCGCAGGCCGTGCTTGTCTTCGGGGTCGGTCACATGCGGTCCGCCGGCGGTGTCGCCGAGCGCGGCGCTTGGCAGTTCCATGGTGGCGGCGGGCACCTCGCGCAGGCGCTGCGCGCTCAGCACTGCGTCGGGCGCATCGGCCAAGCGCACCTCGACCTTGCGCGTGTGGTCGCGCACCAGCGCGGCATACTGTTGTTCGATGGCGGCGCGCACGATGATCTGTTCACCGTCGAGCACATAGCCCATGGTGGCGCCGCGTTCGGCGAAGGTGCCCGGCAGGTCGGCGCTGCGTTGCAGTACCAGGGTGCCACTCAAGTTGCTGCGCACCGCCAGGCCGGCGATGCGCTCCTCGACGTGGCGCAATTCGGCCTCGGTGCGCGCCAGTTCCTGCTCGAATTCGATGGCGCGTTCCATCCGCATCTCCGCCATCGCGGTGAAGTGCTCGGCGTTGAGTTCGGCGGTGCGACTTGAGAGGCGCTCGCGCGCGGCCATAAGCTGTGGATCACTCAGTTCAAGCAACACGTCACCGGCGCTGACGCGGGCGCCGTCGTGCGCCTTGAGCTGCGCGACGAATCCGGAGGCTGCGGGGCGCACGCGGGCGGCTTCGGGCAGCCACACCACCCCGACGGCCGAGGTCTGCGAGGGTATCGGCACGGCCGCCAGCAGGCCCGTGACAAGGGCGAAGCAGGCGGCGAGGGTCGCGCCCACGCGCAGTTGCTCGCGGCCGCCGCGCTCTTCGCGCAACAGCGCGCCGAGCGCCTGCAGAAGCGGTCGCAAGAGACCGAACAGGATCACCGCCGCGGCGCCGGCGCCGAGCAGGAACGACATTTCGCCCAGCCACAGCACGATGCCCAGGCCCAGCAGCAGCCGGCAGGCCAGCGACAGCGGCGCGTAGGCGATGAGCCACTTGGTTTCGCCGCGTGCCGGCAGAAGCAGATTGGGCCCCGCCCCGATGCGCAGCAGCCGGCGCAGGCAGCGCCCCCACCAGGCCGCGCTGCGCTGCGCCAACTGCGGCAGCTCGAAAACGTCGCACAGCACGTAATAGGCGTCGAAGCGCAGCAGCGGGTTGCCGTTGAAGAGGAGGCAGGACACGCTGGCCGAGAACATGGTCGCGAACGCGAGGTCGCGCGCCAGGCCCGGCATCGCATTGAGCCAGACCAACATGGCCAGCGCCGCCAGCGCAAGCTCGGCCATCATGCCCGCGGCGCCGACGATGGCGCGCTGGTGGCGCGCGCGCAAGGCGCTGGCGGCCGAAGCGTCCACATAGGGTGCCGGGGTCAGGAGAAACAGGGTGATCCCGGCCTTGTGCACCTCGCCGCCGAACTGCCGGATCGCCAGTGCATGGGCCAGCTCGTGCACGGCCTTCAAGAACGGAAACAAGAGCCAGGACAGCCACAGCCAGCGGCTGCCGGAGAGATCGGCGGTGAGCTCGTTCCAGTTCAGGAGCGCCGCACCGGCGGTGCCCAGCACTGCCGCCAGCCAGACCCAGACTGAACCACGAAAGAACATCAGCGCGCGCAGGAAATCGAGCCTGAGGAGCCAAGGCCACGGGTCACCCAGCGGCACCCTGAAGGCCAGCGGATTGAGTGCACCGCGCGGCTTGGTGCTCGCCTTCTTGTGGCGCGCCTCGTTGGCGCCCGATTCGAGCAGTCCGCGCTGACTCAGCTGGGTCAGCAGCTGCAGCACCTCATCCTGGGTGGGCGCGCCGTCCCCCACCTGATCGAGCAGGTCGTCCCAGACTTCCTGCACGGTGCGCGTGCCGTCGCAGCGACCGATGAAAGCGTAGGCTTCCGGGTTGACGCGGAACTGGCGTGTGCTGGTGTCGTCGATCAGCTGGTACCAGACCTGGTCGCGGTGACGCTGACGCTCGATGCGCACATCGACATGCAGAAGCGGCCGCAGGCCACTGACGCGGTACCACAGCGGGCTGAACAGCGAGCGGCGCATGCTAGCCCGTCAGGGTCCACAGGCGCAGGCGCACCCAGTCGTAGACGCGGTGCCCCCAGACCCAGCCGAAGGTCTTTTCGCCGATATGGATCTTGGCAACGCCGGGAAGACCCGGGCGCGCGCCGGCGGGCAGGGCATCGAGCTCGCCTTCGACCTCGAAAAAGTTGCGTCCATCACGGGCGCTGGCAACGGGCGTCACGCGCACGACGCGCCAGCCGACCTGGCTGTCAGGCAGCGCCGAAAGCGCCAGCTGGCCGCTCTGGCCGGCTTTCAAGTGCGCAATGTCGCGCTCGTCGACTTCGATGATCAGGCGGTAAGTGCCGCTCGGCGCCAGGGTCATGAGCACCTCACCGCGCTGGACCGGTGCTCCCAGCGATTGCGTCAGGTCGCCCTTGATCACCACGCCGTCAAAGGGTGCGCGCACACGGCCGCGCAGTCTTTGCTCGGCGATCATGGCCAACTGGGCGGCGGCCGCGTCGGACTTGGCAGCGCTTACCGCATAGAGCGTGCGGTCACCGCGGGAAAGTGCCCCACGGACGGTGTTTTCGTGCTGCGCAATCTCGGCCTCAAGTTTTTTTTGCTCGAGTTCCAGGTCTTGCTCGACCATTTCGGCCAGGACCTGGTCGGCACGCACGGTGTCGCCGGGCCGCACATGCGCACTCTTCAAGAAACCGTCTGTCGGCGCCACCAACGCGCGCTGGATCGCGCCTTCGAGCCGCGCCGGTGCGCCCACCCAATGCTCGACCGGCGCCCAAAGCCCCGCAACGGCGGCCATGAGCAGCAAGGCCAGCGCTACCTTGCCACTGTGCTCACCCGGCATCTTCACGGTGTCCAGCAGCCTCGCGTACCAGGATCGCTCGCTCCTGTGCATGAGTTCGAGCGCGGGCCCGATCAGGCTGACAAACTGTTCGTAACGCTCGATCTCTGCGGCGCCAAGCGGCGATTCGCGTGCCCGTTGTACGGTGATGGCGCCGAAAATCTTGCCGTTGCGCACCAGTGGAATCGTGCAGACCGCGCTGTCGTGGCGGCGTGCCAGTTCCGCATGCGCCAAGGTGATGCGCGCCCGGGCGCCGGGCGCCGGCGGCAGGACGAGGGTGGCCTGTTGTTCCACCGCCTCGTCCATGGCGCGGTGAATCGCCTGCAACAGGGCGTTGCCGGATTCGGCAGGCGTGCCGCTGGACAGCGCGACGACGCGATTGAAGCCTTTCTCATACAGGCCGATGGCGACGCGCTCGCAGCCAAACGCCACGGCCAGCCCGCTGGCGGCGGCGGCGGCGGCTTGGGCGAAGTCGGCAGCCGAGTGCACGCTGGCATGCAGTTTCAGCAGCGCGGTTGCCGACGGCAAGGGGCGCGCGACGGCGGTGCCGGGTGCAGGTGCCGCAGGCTGGATCTGCGGCTTGGGTTGCTCGTGAGTGTCGGCGTTCGCCGCACGCATCTGGAAGGCCACGGCGCCGATGGAGTCGTTCTTGCGGCGCAGGGGAAGCGCAACCACGCCATCGTTGGCGTACGGGGAGGGCGCGGCCTGCCCACCGCTCCCTACATGCTGCTGGCGGTTGACGGTGGCCGAGGCAGCGCGCAGCAGGCGCTCGTCGGGTGCGCCGCCGCACGGCCAGACGGCCGCCAGCACAGGCTTGGCCGCCGCATTGGCGGCGACCATGATCACGCCACTCGTGATGCTTTGGCGAGTGCCGCAATACTCTTCCAGCCAGGTTTGTAGTTGTGGATTGCGCACAGGTGTGACTGTGATGAGCCCCAAGCGCCGCCACGGAATTCCGCGGCGACGGGTTCAATGCCAGTTGACCCCGATTAGAAACGAGCGCGTGTGCGCCAATCGACCCAATAAACCCGGATTGCCCGCCTATTTCCGCTATTGAATGCCCGCCTGAGCGGTGCAGGGCGACAGAGTCCCTGACTTTGCGCCAGGCTGGGCGCCAAGCCGGCAGCCTGGCGCACTCAAGTGCCGGCGCGTTGCGCCGTTAACTTCAAGAAGCCAATTCCGGCGCTCGCTTCGCATTCAATTCGATGACCATCCGCTGGCGCAATCGCCATTCAGGGTCCCATGCAGCGCTGCGCGTGGCGTACGCGCCGGCATGGCTGGCGTCGCTGTCAACTGCGCAGGGGACACACGCCGCCGGACTGACGCAGCCTTTCGCGAACAGTATCCTTGCCGGCGCTGACGCCTTGCTGGCGGTCCTGGTCCTGGGTTCCTTGGTCGGAGCGCTGACGATGTACGCGGTTGTCCGTGTCCGTCGGCCGGATCGGTCGGAGGATGCGGCCGGCGGCGCCCGGTCCCGGGCCTCTCCACAAGCGATGACCCTGCTCTCGGATATCGATCGCGGCATCCTGTCGGGTGCGCGTTTCGAACGCATTGTCGACATGGTCCTGCGTGCGGTTCCGACACTGTTCGGCCACCACCTGGTGGCCCTCACGATGATGGAGTTGGCCACTGGTCGCACCCCGCGCACGCTTTTTTCGGCGCCGGTCAAAGCCGGCCCGAATCCGGTCGAATCCGCCGAGGTTGGGCGCTCGCTCCTCGAAGAGTTGGCGAATCTGCCCGCAGGCAGCAGCATCGAGAGCCTGGCGGACCACGCCTTTCTGGCCCCACTGGCGGCGCGTGGCGCCTGTGGCGCACTGCTGATCCCGGTGTTTCTGGATGCGCGCCTGGCGGCGATACTTAGCGTCGGCAAGCAAAGCGCACAAGCCATTGCGCCGGAGGTGCGCCAGATCGCCGCCGACATCGCCGATCGGCTGAGCGTGGCCCTGACGGCCGCCAATCGTGATCAGCAATTGCACGTGCAGTCCAACTTTGACGAAGTCACGGCCCTGCCCAACCGGCGTTACCTGCAGGAGCGACTTGGCCAGGAGATCGGTCGCGCCCTGCGTGAGGCACGCGGCTTCGCGCTGCTCTTTATCGACCTGGACCAGTTCAAGCAGGTCAACGATGCTATCGGCCACGCCGGCGGCGACGCTGTGCTGGAACAGGCCGGTCGGCGGATTCGCCATTGCGTGCGCAATGAAGACGTGGTGGCGCGCTTTGGCGGCGACGAGTTCGTCCTGCTACTGCCGGCCATTGGATCGCCCGGCGACGCCGCGCGCGTGGCCGAGAAGCTGCTCGTCACCTTGAACGATCCATTCATGATCCGCGGCCAGGCGCATCAGCTGGGCGCCACGATCGGCATCAGCATGTTTCCCGGCGATGGCCGCAGCGCCGATCGACTGATGCGCAACGCCGATTTCGCGATGAGCCAGGCCAAGGCGACCGGGCGCGGGCAGTATGCGTTCTATGACGAGGATACCAATATCGCGGTGCAGGGCCGCGTCGAGCTGGAGGGCGAACTGCGGTCGGCGCTGGCGCGCGGCGAGTTGACACTTGCCTACCAGCCTCAGGTCGATCTGCGCACCGGCAAGGTCTCCGGAGTCGAGGCACTGCTGCGCTGGACCCACGCCGAGCGCGGCCCTGTCTCTCCGGGTGAGTTCATCGCGATCGCCGAGCAAAGTGGCCTGATCGAGGAGATCGGCGAATATGTGCGCGCCAGTGCCTGCCGCCAGTACTGCGCCTGGCAGGCTCAGGGCCTGGCGCCTCCGCGCATCTCGGTCAACGTATCGGCGCGCGAAGTGCGGCGCGCCGGCTTCGCCGCGAAGATCCGTGCCGAACTCAAGGCCTACGGCATGCGTGGGCGCTGCCTCGAACTCGAGCTCACCGAGGGCCTGCTGGCCGACAATTCGCCGCAGGTCAAGGCGACCCTGGCGGAACTGCGCGCGCTTGACCTGCATCTGGCCATCGACGATTTCGGCACCGGCTATTCGTCGATGTCCTACCTGCGCGACTATCCGTTCACCGCGCTCAAGATCGACCGCGCCTTTGTGACCGGTTTGGGCACTGCGCCCGGCGCGGACGCCATCGTGCGTGCCATTCTGGCTCTGGCCCACGGTCTTGACCTCGAAGTGGTGGCTGAAGGCGTGGAAACCGCGCTACAGCAGGGGATCCTGGCCGCCGGGGGTTGCGAGAACGGGCAGGGCTATCTGTGGAGCCGGCCGGTAGCGGCGGACGAGTTCGCGCGCCTGATGCGCAACTGGGTGGCGAGCGTGCGGCCGCCCGCAAGCGCACCGAAGAGACTGGTCGCCTTGTCGTAAAGCGAGACCTGGTCGCCGGCAGTCGTTTGCTGCCCAAGGCGGGCCAGGGCCGGCCGAGCATTCCTCAGCCGGGAAGTCCGTTCACGCGGCGCGTTGCGTGAGCATCGTGACAATCTCGCGTACCGCCGTGACCGCCTTGGCCTTTAGCGCCGCGTCATCGTTGTTGGCAATCGGATGCGGAATGACCGAGAACGGGTAGCCTTTCAGGCCGTTCAGTTCGGCGACCAGGTTCGCGCTGGTGATGAAGCGGTCGGTCATGATCCCGACTGACGGGATGCCGAGGCGCTCGCCTTCGATGGCGTCGTGCAAACTGCACGACGAGCAGCTCCCTCAGTCGCCGGTCGCGGCCAGTATCGCGTCGGCGCCGGCCATTTCCGCCAGCATCGCCGGCGGTACCGGACGCGACGCGTCGGGTTTGCGGCGACGGATGAATTCGCGCACGCCGTGTTCGCGGCGCAGGATCTCTTCGATGAAGTCGAACAGGCGCTTGGTGCCGATCTTGGCGTTGTCGATCATGCCGACGACACTGCCCTCGAGCGACTTGAGCGCCGGCGCCATGGCGAGTGCCGAGCCCTGTGGCGACTGGCGTGGATCAAATACGGTAATGGACATCGCTGGGTTCCTTTATTGACTATTGATCAGGCATCGACCGCGGCAGTCACCGCGAGCGACTTCTTGCCGTACCAGGGCGGAATGATCGCACCAAATCCGCCGGCCGGTCCGCCGGCGGCGATGACCAGCAAATCGTCGGGGGAGCGCAGTGCCCGGTAGACCTTGTTCTCGTCCTTGCGTCCGGCGACGGCGGCCTTGCCTACCGAGCGCCAGTCACCGCGTTTGACCGTCGCGACCTCGTAGGTGTATTCGCGAATGTTCTGCTTGTTCCAGCCGGCGGCGGTAAAGATCTCGCGGTGCTGCTTGGGGATCACATAGGCGTAGTTGCCTTCCCAGATCGAGTAGGTCAGCATGTTGGACCTGATGGCCGCGGCATAGGTATCGAGGATCTCGCGCGGATCGGTCGTCCACTCGTTCATGATCTGGTGCGGTGATTCGACCTGCATGACCGTCACCGCAGACGTGCCTGCCGGCATGCCGCGCTCGGTCGCGAGCGAGGGCCACGGGCTGTCTTCCTCGTCCTCGGCGATGCAGAAGGTGAATTTGCCCGGATGGCCGAGCGTGGAGCGGTCGAGCTGCCCGGGGACACCGCCCAGGACGTTCTGCATCATGAGTCGAACGCTGCGGCCGATGGTGGCGTTGGCGCGCGCGCCGTTGCCCAGCACGTTGTGCGTGGCGTTCATGCCGAGCGCGGTGCGGATCGGACCGTTGACGACGATGAAGGGCGCGCTGCCGCCGGTGCTCGCCGTGCTGCCGTGCAGCGCGTAGGAAGGGTCGCACATCGCGCGCACGATCGCGACCACCACCGGCATGCAGGCCGGTGTGCAGCCCGCCATCACGGCCGCGATCGCCACCTTCTCGGCGCTGATGCTGCGCCGTCGCACCGGCTCGACGCCGATCACCGCGCTCGCCTCGAGCCGCGCGGCGTCGAGAAACCGCGCGATCAGCGGCGCGGTCGGCGGCACGATCGGCAGGCCGTCGGTCCAGCCACGGTCCTGGTAGAGCTCGATGGCGGCGAAGACGTCCTCGACTTCGATCGCGGCGCTGGCGTAGGGGGATTCGCTAGTCATGACGGATTTCCGGTTCTTAGGTAAATGCTAGATGACGCCCGCGGCACGCAGCCGCGTTCGCTCGTCTGCGCCGCAATCCGCGAAACGCTCAAGCATCTCGTCGGTATGCGCGCCGGGAATCGGCGATGGTGATTCGTAACCCGCCGGCGTGGCGCCGAACTTGATCGGAAAGCCGGGACCGGCGGCAGCCGCGGGCGCGCCGGTGAGCGGGTTTTCAAGCGGCACGATCATCTTGCGGGCGAGCAATTGATCCCAGCGCAGCACTTCGTCGGTCGAGCGAATCGGGCTTGACGGCACGCCGGCTGCATCGAGTGCCTGCGCGATCTCGGCCTTGGTGCGGCCTCTTGTCCATGACGAGACCACAAGGTCGACCGCGTCGTTGTTCATGATGCGCCAGCCGATGTTCATCATGCCGGCATCGCCCTTCAGGTCGGCGCGACCCATGGCGTCGATGAGCGCGACCCATTCGTCATGCGTGGCCGCGCCGATCACCACCCAGCCGTCGGCCGCCTGGAACGCATTGAAGGGCGAGAAGCGCATGATGCGGTTGCCCTGCCGGGGCGCGAGCCCGAGCCGCTCGTAGCAGTCGATCGGCTCGTCGAAGCTGAGTGCGAAGAGGCAGTCGGCCATCGCGACTTCGACGGCCTGGCCTTGTCCGGTGCGTTCGCGATGCAGGAGCGCGGCGACGACGCCGTTGGCCGCGAACACACCGCTGATCGCGTCCGACAGGGGCGAGGCGGCCTTGACCGGCGGCTCGTCGGGGTGGCCGGTCATCGCCATGAAACCGACTGCGGCCTGCACCATCAGGTCATAGGCCTTGGAGTCGCGCGCCGGGCCGGTCGTCCCGTAGCCGGTGATCGAGCAATAGACAACGCGCGGGTTGACCGCTTTCAGTTCTTCATAGCCGATGCCGAGCCGGTCGGCGACGCCCGCGCTGAAGTTTTCGACAACGGCATCGGCGCGTGCGACCATGGCCAGGAAGATGCGCCGCCCTTCCTCCGACTTGAGGTTCAAGGTCATTGACTTCTTGGCGCGGGCTCGCTTCAGGTAGGCAAGCCCCATGTCCTGCGGCGTACGGCGCTCGAGGCCAATGCCAAGCGGCCCATCGAACGGTGGCGCGAAAGCGGTGGGGTCACCGCCTTTCGGGTCATCGATCTTGATGACTTCGGCACCCATACCTGCGAGCAGCAGCGTCGCCTGCGGTCCCGAGAAGAAGCGTGTGAGATCCAACACCACGATCCCGTCGAGAATCCCTGCCATCGCCCTTGAGTCCGTTGCGGCTGTGGCGCGGGAGTCTAGCACCACGTCTTGGACCGGCGCCGCGCATGGCACAATCCTGCGCTTCACTTTGAATGAAACGATGAAAGAGGCTTGCGATGACGTTGTTGCGCGTGCTGTTGCCGTTGCTCCCGATGCTGGTTGTTTCGTCGCAGGCCCTGTCCCAGGCGGCGTATCCCAACCGGCCGGTGCGCATCATCGTAGCCTTTCCGCCGGGGCAGGCCACCGACCAGTCGGCTCGCGCGGTCGCGCAAAAGCTCTCGGAGAGTCTCGGCCAGCCGTTCGTGATCGACAACCGCCCGGGTGCGGCCAGCATCATCGGCACCGAGGCAGGGGCGAAGGCGCCAAACGACGGCTACACGCTCCTGATGGGCTCTTCCGGCAGCCTCGCGGTGAACCCCAGCATGTACGCGAAGCTTCCCTACGATCCGGTGCGCGACTTCACGCCGGTCTCGGCGATCATGAAGGTGCCGTTCTTCCTTGCTGCGGGCCCCGCCATGCCGGCCAGCAATCTCAAGGACTTGGTTGCCCATGTGAAGGGCAACCCGGGCAAGGTGAATTTCGGCACTGCCGGCAACGGCGCGGCGAATCACCTCGCCGCCGAGTACTTCATGAGCGTTGCCGGATTGTCCATGCTGCATGTCCCCTACAAGGGGTCGCCGCCTGCGGTGACAGATCTTCTCGGCGGCCAGATCGCCCTCATGTTCGAGACCGGGCCGCTCATCGTGCCGCAGGTCAAGGCCGGCAAGCTCAAGGGAATCGCGGTGGCGGCGCCTGCTCGCACCAGCGCGCTGCCGGACCTGCCGACGATCGCGGAGTCCGGTTATCCGGGTTTCGAGTCCGCCGGCTGGGCCGGCCTGGTCGCACCGGCAGGCACGCCGCGCGACATCGTCCAGAAGCTCAACGCCGAGATTGTGAAGATCCTGGCCCAGCCCGAATTGCCGGCACGGTTCGTAGCCATCGGAGCAGAGCTTGCTTCCAGCACTCCCGAGGCTTTCGGCACCTACATCCGTTCGGAAATGGCCAAGTGGGGCAAGGTGATCAAGGATGCAGGCATAAAGGTGGAATAGGACTGGCTTTCTTGCGGACGTACGTTGCGCGCTGGCATGCGTGCAACGCGGCGGGATTGACGAACTCGAGGGGGCAGGGGACCGATGATTGTTCTGGGTACGCGTGACAGGGAAGAAGCAAGCCGCGTCTATTGGGAACTGCCCAATGGCCTGCATTACTGGCGCGGCAACTACATCGAATCGCCGCCCGATGCTCAATTCGCACCACAGTCTTTTCTGGTGCGGCAGCTTCCCGGCCGGACCAACCCGTCGCACTATCATGCGCGCAACCAGTTCCAGCTCTTCACCGACGGCTCCGGCAGTATCGGTCGGCACGAAATCCGGCCGTATGTCGTCCATTACGCGGGTGCCTACACCGGTTACGGGCCGATCGCCAGCGGGCCGGACGGCATCAACTACCTGACGCTGCGCGCCCAATGGGATCCGGGCGCCCAATGGCTGCCCGAGAAAATGGCCAGCCTCGTCAGGGGCCCCAAGCTGCACTACAGTTCCGAGACGCTCACCTTGCTCGATTCTTCGTCATTGCTGGCGCTTGCCGCGCCGACCATGCATTGGGTGCACCGCGACGATCAGCATGGGCTGGGCGTCTCCCAGTACCGATTGCCTCCCCACAGGTCGCTGGACGTGCCGCATCTGGCGCGCTCGATAGGCATGTATCTGGTGGTGCTGGCTGGAGCGGTGCAACATGACGGTGTCCTGCTCGAGCGCCTGGAGAACATCTTTGTCTCCAGTACCGAACCTTCCTACGCCTTGACGACCGGTGCACTACCTGCGGAAGTGCTGGCACTGGAGTTTCCCGATACTGATCCGGCGTATGCATCCGCGCACCTGGCCCTGCCTGGGCGCGACACCGGCGCCTGAACGCTCGGACGTGCCTGGCGCAGCGCCAGGTTCCTAGCGTAATTTCTGTCCGTTTGACCGCGATCAACATGTTGCGCTGCAACCATTGAATGGATGGAACATGCTGTTGCACGCGTCGTCCGGCCATGTTAGCTTGCGGCCTGCCAGAAGCCGGCGGGTTTTCCGAGATTCGCACCAAATCGCGAAGTCTTATCAACAAGAGGAGAAATCATGAGAGTACTGAAAGCACTGGCCGCGGCATGCGTGGCCATCGGCATGGCCTCCACCCCGGCCATCGCTCAAGACAAGAAGGCCGCCGCCGGCCCGGACAAGCGGGTACGGGTACAGATGGGCTGGGCGTTTCCCAGCAATACCGGGCTGCTCGGACCGACCCAGACACGCTTGGTCGAGATGCTGCGCACGCTCTCCGCTGGCAGTATCGACGTCAAGGGCTTCGAGCCCGGCGCGCTGGTGCCGGCCAACCAGTACCTGGACGCGGTCGGCAACGGCTCGCTCGACATGGCCTGGACCGTATCCGGCTTCTGGACCGGCAAGGACATCGCCTTCGCCATGTTCGGATCAGTGCCGTTCGGCCCCGATGTTGGCGAATACATCGCCTGGATCAAGCATGGCGGTGGCGAAAAGCTCATGAAGGAACTGCACGCCAAGTACAACGTCGAGGTGATCCCCTGCGGCATCATCTCCCCGGAAGCCTCCGGCTGGTTCCGCAAGGAGATCAAGACGCTTGACGACCTGAAGGGCCTGAAGATGCGCTTCTTCGGCCTGGGCGCCAACGTCATGCAGAAGATGGGCGTTTCGACCCAGCTCCTGCAGGCCGGCGAGATCTTCCAGGCCCTGCAACTGGGCACCATCGACGCCACCGAGTTCTCGATGCCCGTCATGGACCTGACGCTCGGCTTCCATCAGGTCGCCAAGTTCTACTACTTCCCCGGTTGGCATCAGCAGGCGACGATCAATGAACTGATCATCTCCAAGAAGAAGTGGGCCGAGTTCAGCGGCACCCAGAAAGCGATCATCCAGGCAGCCTGTGACGCCACCATGCTGCAGCAGTTCGCCGAGGGCGAAGCGACACAGTTCAAGGCGATGAAGGAAATCCAGTCCAAGGGCGTGGCGATCAAGAAGTGGCCGAAGAGCTTCCTTGACGCCTTCGAGAAGGCCTGGAATGAAGTCACGGCCGAACAGCAGGCCAAGAGCCCGGAGTTCAAGAAGGCCTGGGACTCGTATTCCGCGTTCCGCAAGGAATACGCCCTCTGGAAGGACATGGGCTATCTGCGCTAGGCGTAAGGCCGCTTGCGACCCACCGCCCGCTGCGTGCGGGCGTCTCTGACAGTGCCGCCGCCCTATTTGAAAAGGGACGGCGGCACTACCAATTCCCGGTAATCTTTCTGCAGGAGACCCCATGCAGGGCCTGTTGCGTATTTCTGATTTGATCGAGGCGTTCCTGAAACGCATCGCGGATGCCGGCGCCTGGGCGTTCATCGGCTGCATCGCGATCATCACCCTGGATGTCGTCAGCCGCAAGATGGGCTTCCAGATCCCCGAGCTGGGTTCGACGCGCCTGCAGGAGCTCGAGTGGCACATGCACGCGGTGCTGTTCTGCACCTGGCTGGGCTATGCCTACATCCTCAACGGCCACGTGCGCATCGACGTGTTTACCGGCGGCATGACGCCGCGCAAGAAGATCTGGCTGGAACTGTTCTGCTGCATCGCATTCGCATTGCCCTACCTGGCGGTCGCGCTGCCGTATGCGCACGACTTCTTCATGGTTTCCTATTTGCAGGGTGAGTCTTCGGAAGCGCCCACCGGCGTGGCCTACCGCTGGATCATCAAGGGCTTCCTGTACCTGGCCTTCATCACGGTGCTGCTGTCGGTGATCGCGGTCGCCGCGCGCTGCGTTGTCGCGCTGTTCGGCACGCCTGACCAGGCGCGCCTGGCGCCGACCCCGTTTGCCGGCAAGGAGAAACACTGATGACCTGGCTTATCGACCACCTGGCGGTGGTCATGTTCTTTGCCCTGGTCGCCATCATGTTCCTGGGCTATCCGGTGGCGTTCCTCCTGGGCGCGATCGGCATCTTCTTCGGCTTCTTAGGCGTGCTCACCGAAGTGTTCAACATGAATCAGTTTGCCAACCTGCTGCCGCGGGTTTACGGGCAGGCGGTGGCGAACCCGGTGCTGGTGGCGATCCCGATGTTCATCTTCATGGGCACCATGCTGGAGAAAAGCGGGGTCGCCGAGACCCTGCTGCACATCCTGCAACTGATGCTGCGCCAGGTGCCGGGCGGCCTGGCGATCGCGGTGACGGTCCTGGGCACGATCATGGCGGCCACCACCGGCATCGTCGGCGCCTCGGTGATCATGCTGACCCTGATCGCCTTGCCGGTCATGCTCGAGAAGGGCTACAACAAGTCGCTGGCGGTCGGCACGATCGCCTCGGCCGGCACGCTGGGGATCCTGATCCCGCCCTCGATCATGCTGGTCATCATGGGCGACCTGATGGGCATTCCGGTGGGCACGCTTTTCACCGGCGCGATCCTGCCGGGCCTCCTGATGAGTGCCCTGT
Source organism: Burkholderiales bacterium (assembly GCA_046160545.1). Lineage (GTDB taxonomy): Bacteria > Pseudomonadota > Gammaproteobacteria > Burkholderiales > JAEUOS01 > JAEUOS01. Next base: position 24,465 of record JBJXGS010000079.1, on the reverse strand, counting down.
ACGTCGTCTACATCATCGTGATCTGCATCATCAAACCGGGCCTGGCGCCTGCGGTGACGGGCAAGCTCGGGCCGGACGACGAACGCCTGACCATGGGCCTGATCGTGCGCGGCTTCGTGCCGCCGTCGTTCCTGATCGCGCTGGTGCTGGGCTCCATCTTCGCCGGCTGGGCGACACCTACCGAGGCGTCCGGCATCGGTGCGCTCGGCGCGATCATCCTGGCGATCGCCAACAAGCGCTTCTCGATGCAGGTGCTGCGCGAGGTCATGACTTCGTCGGCCCTGACCAATGCGATGGTGTTCTTCATCATCTTCGGTGCGACCCTGTTCTCGTATGTCTTCCGCGCGCTGGGTGGTGATGATCTGGTCGCGGAGATCCTGCAGGCGATGGGCATCGACACCGGCTGGGAGGTGATGAGCTTCGTGATGATCCTGGTGTTCATCATGGGATTCTTCTTTGACTGGATCGAAATCTGCCTGATCGTCATCCCGATCTTCGCGCCCATCATCGGCAAGCTCGACTTCGGCACCTTCATCCAGGGCAAGCAGATCATCCTCACCTGGTTCGCGATCCTCTTGGCGGTCAACATGCAGACGGCCTTCCTGACCCCGCCGTTCGGCTTTGCGCTCTTCTACATGAAGGGTACGGTGCCACCCTCGGTGACGATGATGGACATCTACAAGGGCATCACGCCGTTTGTCTGCGTCCAGTTGATCGCGCTGATTCTCTGCATGATCTTCCCCGAGGTGGTGCTGTACCTGCCGCGCGTGTACGGCTTCCTCGATTGACGACGGTGCCCCGGTGGTAGTCTCGGGTCGCCGGCGCTAGCCGCCGGCGGGCACGGCGCAGACTTCTGCGCCGCGTCGTCCTTCGCGGCAATTCCGGGATCATCGCATGCGCCAAACCATCGCGTTTCTGGTGCGGCTGGCTGTGCGCCATCCTGGCCAGGTGCTGGCTTTCTGGCTGGCTGCCGCGTTCATGGGTGGAGCCCTGCTCTGGCACCTGGGGCCCGGTGCCTTCACCACCGAGGTCGAGCGTCAGGACGGCTCCAGCTCGGTGCGCGCCGCTGCCTTGCTGCGCGAGCACTTTCCCCAGCATGCGCAGTCCGCGGCCCGGCCCAACGAGGTGGTCGTGCTGCATTCGGCCACGCAGAAGGTCGACGATCCGATCTATGCGGTGCAGGCGCAGATCATCGCCCGGGAGTTGCAGGCTGCGGTGCCGGGGGTGGTGCGGGGTGCGCGCAGCTGGTTCACCGATGACGATGAGTCCCTGGTCTCGGCCGACCGCCATGCGGCGCTGGTGCCTTTGGTGGTCGAGGATGCGCCGCGCCACGCCGCCGCGCTGCGCGCAGCCCTGGCCCGCGCCAGTGCCGGCACCGACCTCAACGCCACGCTTGTCGGTCAAGCCAGTGTGGGGCTGGACTATCGCAGGCTGGCTGACGAAGACCTGCGCGCCGAGCTCCTGATCGGCCTGCCTGCCGCGGCGCTGGTGCTGCTGGCCGTATTCGGCGCGCCACTGGCGGCGCTGCTGCCGCTGGTGGTGGCTGCCGTGGCCATGGCCATCGCGCTGGGCGCGGTGGTGCTGGCGGGCCAGGTGGTGCCGGTCTACTTCCTGGTCACCAACATGGTGGTCATGATGTGCATGGCGGTGGGCATCGACGTCGCGCTTTTCATGCTGGCGCGCTGGCGCGAGGAGCGCGCGCGCGGCCGTGGTGACGCGGCGGCGGCGCTGCGCAGCGCACGCAGCGCGGGACGGGCGGTTGTGTGGTCCGGCGCCACGGTGGCGCTGGCCCTGTTGGGACTCCTGCTTGTGCCGACCAACGTGTTCCGCGGACTGGCGCTCGGCGCCATCGTCGCGGTGGCCACAGCCGTGCTGGCCGCGCTCACGCTTTTGCCGGCCCTGCTCATGCTGCTGGGGCGCCACGTCGATGCGGCAGGCTGGTACCGGTCTGTTGCGCCAAACAGGGCAGGTCAGAGCGCGCCGGGACTGGGCAGGTCCGCGCACGACCCGCGCACTTTGCCGCTGGCGGTGCGCAGACCCTGGGCCTGTGCGATCGTATCCACCGGGCTTCTGGTCGCACTGGCCGCTCCTGCGCTCACGCTCAAGATCGGCTTTGCCGGCCTCGAGACCTTGCCTTCGAACCTGCCTGCGCGCCAGGCGTTCGAGCGCATGCAGCAGTCGTTTCGTCTCGGTTCCCTGGCAGAGGCGCAGGTGGTTGTGTATTCCGCAGCCGGCGGCGCGGCCGCGCAGGCGGAGCTTCTTCAGTCGGTGGAACGGCTGCGCGTCCTCCTTGCATCCGATACGGCCTTTGTGGCCGAGCGTATCGAAGTGCGGCCCGGCCCCGATGCGCGCGTGCACCTGCTGTGGCTGCCGATGCAGGGTGTGCCCGAGGACTCCAAGGTCCTGGCCGGCATCGAGCGCCTGCGCGCGCAGTGGATTCCGCAGGCCTTCGTTGGCGCTGCGGCCAAGGGTCTCGAGGTGCAGGTCGGCGGGCTCGCAGCGCGCTACGTGGATTTTTTCGCGCTTATCCGCAGCCATACGCCCTGGGTCATGGCCACGGTACTGGCGTCGAGCTTCGTGCTGCTGGCACTCGCCTTTCGCTCGCTGGTCGTGCCGCTCAAGGCAATTGTGCTGAACCTGCTCTCGGTGGGTGCTGCCTACGGGGCGCTGGTGCTGGTGTTCCAGCAGGGCATCGGCGCACACTGGCTGGGGTTTAAGTCCGGTGTGGTGATCGAGGCCTGGATCCCGCTTTTTCTCTTTACGCTGCTCTACGGTCTTTCGATGGACTACCACGTCTTTCTCTTAAGCCGCATGCGCGAGCACTACGACGCCAGTGGCGACAACACGGCCGCGGTGGTCCATGCGTTGCGCTCCACGGCGCGCGTGATCGGCGGTGCGGCGCTGATCATGGTGGCGGTGTTCGTCGGCCTGGCTGCCGGCCAGCTGGTGATGTTCCAGCAAATGGGTTTCGGGCTCGCGGTGGCGTTGCTGCTCGACGCCACGCTGGTGCGCCTGCTGCTGGTGCCGGCGAGCATGACGCTCCTGGGCGAGCGCAACTGGTATGCACCGGCATGGCTGGCGCGGCGCCGGCCGGCCGTGCGGCACGAGCGCCCGTGATCGTCGCTGGGCTGGGCACTCGCGAGCGCGAACGGCGCGACGTCGTTCGGCTATGCTTCCACGCCTGAAAATTTTCCCTTCACCCAGCTGTTTGCGCTTGACCACCCGGAGACGCCAAGAATGATCATTCACGCATGCGCCGCCGTACTCGCCATAGCCTGTTTCGCGCCGACCGCTTACGGGCAGGGAGCCTATCCCGAGCGCCCGGTGCGCCTGGTGGTTTCCTATGCCGCCGGCAACGTCGCTGACGTGGCCGCGCGCCTGGTCGCCGATGGACTCACGGCCAAATGGGGCCAGTCCATGGTGGTCGAGAACCGCCCCGGCCAGGGGGGCAGCCTGGGCGCCCAGGCGGTGTCGAAGGCGCCGACTGACGGCTACACGCTACTCTTCTCGGCGATGGCCGCCTTCGGCATCAATCCGCACGTCTATCCCAACGTCGGCTACGACCCGAAGAAGGATTTCGTGCCGATCGTCGGCGTGGCCATCCCGGACGGCCTGCTGGTGGCCAATGTCGGTCTCAAGTGGAGCAGCTTCGCCGAGCTGGTGCAGTTGAGCAAGACCACTCCCGGCGGGCTCTACTACGGGTCGGCGGGCAGCGGCACGGTGCCGCACCTGAACATGGAGGCGCTCAAGGCGCGTACCGGACTTGTCGCAACCCACGTTCCGTACAAGGGCGTCGCTGCCGTGACCACCGACCTGATCGGCGGGCGCATCCACCTGCAGCAGGACGCGCTCACCCCCATGCTGCCCCACCTGCGCGCAGGCAAGGTGCGTGCGGTGGCGGTGACGGGGCCGCGGCGGCTTGCCCAGCTGCCGGACGTGCCGACCATCGGCGAGCTGCTGCCCGGCTTCGAGGCGGTGCGCCCCTGGATGGGCCTGCTGGCGCCGGCCGGCACGCCGCGCGCGGTCGTCGAGCGGGTGCATCGCGATGTCGAGGAACTCCTGCGCCAGCCGGCAGTGGTCGAACGCATGCAGGGGATCGGGCTCAATGTCATGTCTGCCGGGCCGGCGGAGTTTGCGCGCCTGGTCAACGGCGAGTACGACCGTCTGGGTGACCTGGTACGCACGCTCAAGCTCAAGGTCGACTAGGGGTTTGCCCCGAGCGGAGCGCATTGACAGGGGCGGTGTCTTTTGCCAAACTGCGTCGCAAGAAGTAACCAAATCGTTAACAGGGAGGCACTCATGTTCAGCACGGTTCCAAAGAACGCACTTTTGCTCTGCGCGGCGCTTCTCGCCGCGGCCCCCGCCTTCGCGCAGTGGAAGCCGAACAAGCCGATCAACGTGATCGTGCCGTGGGCGGCCGGCGGGGCGACCGACCAGATGATCCGCGTGACCGCTGGTGATCTGGAAGCTGCGCTGGGGCAGAAGATCGTGGTGCTGAACCAGCCCGGCGCCTCGGGTTCGATCGGCACCAAGAATGCGCTCGAGGCAACCAAGGACGGCTATACCTGGACCTCGGGGGCGCCCAAGGACCTCGGTTCGTACAAGATCATGGGCATGGTGGACACCACCGTGCAGGACTGGCACATGTATCTGCACCTGGCGCTGCCGACCATCGTCAGCGTCCCGGCGAATTCCCCGCACAAGGACATGAAGTCGCTGCTCGACGCCATGAGGGCGCGTCCCGGACAGGTCTCGGTCGGTACCGCGGGCGTGAATTCGAGCGGGCATACCGCGATCGAGCAGATCGTCGCGGCAACCGGCATCAAGTACAAGCACGTGACCTACGACGGCGGCAACCCGGCCGTGATCGCCACTGTGGCCGGCGAGACCGACGTGACCACGCAGCTTTCGTCGGAGCAGTCGGAAATGATCCGCGGCAAGCGCCTGCGTCCGCTGGCAGTGGTGGGCGACAAGGCCATCGAGATCGAGGGCTACGGCAGGATCGCGCCGCTGTCCGATTTCATTCCCGGATTCAAGGTTCCGGTCAGCTACTTCGGCATCTTTGTACCCAAGGGCGTTCCCGCCGAGGTGATCGCAACGCTCGACAAGATCTGGGCGGAAAGGGTTGCCAAGTCCGAGATGATCCGCAAGTACGCCACCAGCCGTGGTGCCCTCATGGTCGTGACCTCCGGAGCCGAAGCGCAGAAGATCGCCATGCCCGCGGTGGCGGACGCGGCCTGGCAAAAGTTCGATGCGGGGCAGGCCAAGATATCGCCAGCCACCATCGGCATCCCGCGGCCCTGAGCGCGATTCGAGGTTCTTCTTCACGCAACCGCGCGTAGGCCTTGCACAGGTCCGCGGTTTGGCCGGGCACCGGCCTGCGCTGCGGCGCCTGAGTTTTTGCCGGTCAGGGTGCGCGCGCGGCTTCGCCGCGCAGCATGTCGGCCGGAAAGAATCAGCGGGCGGATTTCCAGGATCATGAGCAGCGAGGCCAACCCCATGGCGGAACAGGGCGGCACGGACGAGACGCCTGTGTCCGCGCGCGCCGATTTTCTATCGGCGCTGGTGTGGATCGCCTTCGGCATCATCATTGTCCTTGCGAGCTGGAACATGGATCGCCTGGAGAGCCAGGGCGCCAAGATCTATACCGCCCCCGGCTTGTACCCCGGCATCGTCGGCGGGGTGCTTGTCGCATTCGGTCTCTTGCTGGCGTTGCGCGCCTTGCGGGCGGGCGGACACAGGCTCGCCGCGACTCCGTGGAGCCTCTCGGCATCAGCCCGTGCGATGTGGCTGCGCGTGGGCGGGTTCCTGGTGCTTGCACTGGCGTATGCAGCCGGCGTCGTGGGCCGCGCCGGCATCCCCTTCTGGCTGGCGACCTTGGTCTTCGTGACCGGGTGCATCCTGATTTTCGAGGCGCAAAAGCGCCGCGCGCGCGGAGAGACAGTGCGCGGTATCGTGGTCGCCCTGGCGATGGGGGCGGGCACGGCCCTGCTCGTGAGTTACGTGTTCCAGGAGTTGTTCCTGGTGCGCCTGCCTTAAGGCCCTCAGCATGTTCGGCGGGCTCTATGCGTTCGGGCAGTCGATCGGCAGTTTTTTAACGCCGAGTTCGCTCTTCTACGCGTTCGCGGCCACGCTGGTCGGACTGATCATCGGCGCGCTGCCGGGCCTGACGGCCACCATGGGTCTGGCGCTGATGACGACCCTGACCTTGAAGATGCAGCCGGCCCAGGCGTTGCTGGTGCTGATCTGCACCTACGTCGGTGCCATCTATGGCGGGTCGCGCTCGGCGATCCTGCTCAACATTCCGGGCACGCCGGCCTCTGCTGCTTCCTGCCTGGACGGCTACGCGCTGGCGCGGCAGGGGCAGGCCGGGCGCGCCATGGGCATCGCAACCTCCGGTTCGGTGCTGGGCACCCTGATCGGCATGTTCTTCCTGGCGCTTTTCACGCCGATGCTGGGGGAGCTTGCGCTCAAGTTCGGCGCCTTCGAATTCTTCTGGCTGACCGTCTTTGGCGTGGTCATATCCGGCACGCTGACAGGCAGCGACCCGCTCAAGGGCTGGATGGCAGGGTTCCTGGGACTGTTCGTGGCCACCATCGGGCAGGAAGGCATTTACGCGTTCGAGCGCTTTCACTTCGGCAACCGCGATCTGGCCGGAGGAATCTCGCTGGTCCCGGCGCTGGTCGGCGCGTTCGGCTTTGCCGAACTCCTGGTGCTCATGAAGGCGTACCGGCCACCGGTTGCGATCAATCCATTCGACACGGTGATCCCGAAGCTCGGCGACATCCTGCGCCACTGGAAGACCATCCTGCGCTCGGGCTGCATAGGGACCGGCATCGGCGTGATCCCCGGGGTCGGTGAGGACATCGCGGCCTGGGCCTCGTACGCCGCGGCCAAGCGCGCCAGCAAGGAACCCGAGATGTTCGGGCGCGGCTCGATCGATGGCTTGATGGCCGCCGAAACCGGCGACAACGCCTGCGTGCCGGGTGCTGTCATCCCGGTGCTGACGCTGTCCATTCCGGGTTCGGCCCCGGCCGCGGTGCTGATGGCCGCGATGCTGATCCACGGTGTCCAGCCCGGCCCGATGATCATGGTGCAGTCGCCGCAGTTCGTCTATGACGTGGTGGCCATGATGCTGTTCGCGACCTTGTGCATCCTCTTCTACGGGCTGACGCTGACCAGGCTCATGACCCGTGTCCTGCAGGTCCCGCAGACGCTCCTGGTGCCGGTGATCCTGGTGCTGTGCACGGTGGGTTCGTTCGCGATTGCCGGCCGCGTCTTCGACATCTGGGTCATGCTGGCCTTCGGCGTCATCGGCTTCATCCTGCGCCAGCTCAACTACCCGATGGCACCCCTGGTGCTGGGCATCGTGCTCGGTGATCTGATGGAAAAAAGCCTGCGTCGCGGACTGGTCTTGTCCGACGGCAGCCTCGAGCCCTTTCTGACCCGGCCGATCTCGCTTTTCATCTGGGTCACCATCGCCGTGATCATCGCGCTGCGCTTTGGCGCGGTGCGCCGAATCTTAGGCAGGCTACGCGGATCTTCCAAACTGCAGTGAATAGAGGTCTACGCGCGCCTGGGCGAGCAATGGCTCGCCGGACGTGGCGGCGTCGTAGCCATCGCGCAGCTGCCTGAGGGTGCCGAAGCCTTCTGCCAGCACGATTAGTTGAGGTTCATCCAGGTCGCCGCTGCGCACCGCACGCTCGGCGGTCGGCAACTGGCTCGCCGCAGCGGTAGTCACGACCAGTCGCACGCAGCCCACGCCGTCGGTGCCAGCCAGGGTTTGCAACGCACCTGTTGACCACGCGCGCACCAGAGCGGCCGGGTCGCCCACCGCCTGGTTGATGCGCGCGGTCAGTATCGAACCGCACTCACCGGTGCTGCGGTCCTCCTGCCATGCCACAGTACCCGCCGCACGGCAGGTGCCGACAAAGGCGGCCACCGTGCGCAAGGTCCAGGGTGTCGGCGCATTGAGCCTTGAAAGATAGGCGGCGCTTGTCAGCACCGCGGCGTCGGCGGTCAGGTAGGTCGTAAGGTACTGCGGCGCGGAGTCCTGACCGAACCAGCGCTGGCCGCGCACAAACCCGGGAATGGCCACGCGCTCCGGAATGTGCTCGAGCGAATGCCAGTTGTGGAACTCGGCGCGCATGTCCTCGCGGATGTCGTTCCAGATGACGATGATGCCGGCGGGTGCGGAAGACATGGTCTCAAGTGAATCCTGCGCTCGATTCAATGTAGCACAGAGGATTTGCCGCACCGCGCGCGATACTCATGTCCCGGCGTTCAGTCGTCCATCAGTGCGACGCGGAGTGCGAGTCCGAGCGCTCAATTCGCAGAAATGCGCTCAACAAATACCGAACCCGCCCCGCGATTGACAGAACGCATGCTTTCGACAATACTAGAAAGATGAATGAAAAAGCCGCTGTCGCAGCGTTGGCTGCTCTTGCCCAGGAAGCCCGTCTGCGTGTCTTCCGGGCCCTGGTGGGAGCAGGCCCCGCAGGTCTGACTCCCGGCGCCCTGTCGGCCATGCTCGACATCCCGGCTTCGACGCTCTCGTTCCACTTGAAGGAACTTGTCCACGGCGAACTCGTGAGCGTCGTGCGCGAAGGCCGCAACCTGCACTACCGGCCGGACTTTGCACACATGACCGGTTTGCTGGGCTACCTCACCGACCATTGCTGCATGGGTCAGCCCTGCGGTCCAGGCGCGCAGCCAGGTTGCGCGGCGCCCGCTGCCGCGCGGCAGCCACGCAAATCCGCTTCGCGCGCCTGAACGCGAACACCGTGGCATGACTTTCCACGTGCTCGTCCTTTGCACCCACAATTCCGCGCGCAGCGTGCTGGGCGAAGGGATGCTCAACCATCTGGCCCGCAAGCTCGATATCGCTGTGCGTGCGCACAGCGCCGGCAGCGCACCGAGCGGCCGCATCAATCCGTTTGCGATCCAAGCGCTGACCAACGCCGGCGTCGACACCGCCGGCTTGCGCAGCAAGAGCTGGGACGAATTCAGCCGCGCAGACGCGCCACCGCTGTCGCTGGTGATCACTGTCTGCGACAGCGCCGCAGCCGAGTCCTGCCCCCTGTGGAACGGCAGTGCGGCCGGGCAGCCGCTCAAGGTGCACTGGGGCTACCCGGACCCTTCCGGCGCGGAGGGTGGTGACGCGGAAAAGCGTCGTGCCTTTGAGTTAACGCGCCAGGCCATCGGCTACCGCATGCTGCAGTTGCTGGCACTGCCACTCAAGACGTCGGACCGCAGCGCGCTTCAAGCTGGGCTGATCGCGATCGGCCGCAGCTAGCAGGCGCGATGATGGGCATCTTCGAGCGTTATCTCACCGTCTGGGTCGGACTGGGGATCCTGGCTGGCGTCGGGCTCGGTCTTGTTGTGCCGGGCGCCTTCCAGGTCGTCGCCGCGCTCGAATGGGCGCACGTCAACCTCGTGGTCGCGGTGTTCATCTGGGTCATGATTTACCCGATGATGATCCAGATCGACTGGTCGGCGGTCAAGGACGTCGGCCGCAGGCCCGGCGGCCTGGTGCTCACTCTGGTGATCAACTGGCTCATCAAGCCGTTCACGATGGCGGCGCTGGGCGTGTTGTTCTTCCATTATGTTTTCGCGCCCTGGGTCGATCCCAAGTCGGCCAGCGAGTACATCGCCGGCATGATCCTCCTGGGCGTGGCGCCCTGCACGGCGATGGTCTTCGTCTGGAGCCAGCTGGTCAAGGGCGATGCCAACTACACGCTGGTGCAGGTGTCGGTCAACGATCTCATCATGGTGGTGGCGTTTGCGCCAATCGCGGCCTTCCTCCTGGGCGTGACCAAGATCAGCGTGCCGTGGCAGACGCTGGTGCTCTCGACGGTGCTCTACGTGGTGCTGCCGCTCTTAGCCGGCATGGCCACGCGCCGCGCATTGCAGGCGCGCAGGCCGGCTGCGGTGGGCGAGTTCGTGGCCCGCTTGAAGCCAGCCTCGGTGGTCGGGCTCATCGCCACGGTGGTGCTGCTGTTCGGCTTCCAGGCCGGCACGATCGTAGCCAAGCCGCTGGTCATCGCGATGATCGCGGTGCCGCTGGTGCTGCAAAGCTACGGCATCTTCGCCATCGGCTGGGTCGGCGCGCGTCTCCTGAAGCTGCCGCACGAGGTGGCGGGGCCGGCCTGCCTGATCGGCACGTCGAACTTCTTCGAGCTCGCCGTGGCGGTGGCGATCTCGTTGTTCGGCCTTGATTCCGGCGCGGCGCTGGCCACTGTAGTGGGCGTGCTGGTCGAGGTGCCGGTGATGCTTTCCCTGTGCTGGCTGGTCAATCGGGCGGCACCGCCGCGGCCGTAGCCGCTGATCAGGTTCGCCGACGAGCCAGCCCAGCCCAACTTCGATCCGCCGGCGCACGGACAGCAAGCCCGGGAGATCCTGCGCGGCCTGGGATGTGAGGGGAATGCGATCGAAGCCCTGGACTGCGCTGGTGAAAGTGAATGGGGCTTGGGTTATCATTCCACAGGACAGCGGGGGGGGCGCGTGCCGGATGACGTAATCCTCGAAACTCGGGGGCTGACCAAGGAATTCAAGGGATTCGTTGCGGTCCAGAACGTGTCCCTGTCCGTGCGTCGCGGCAGCATCCACGCGCTGATCGGTCCTAACGGCGCCGGCAAGACGACCTGCTTCAACCTTCTCACGCACTTCCTCGAGCCGACGCGCGGCCAGATCCTCTACAACGGCAAAGAGATCACCGGTCTGAGTCCGGCCGGCATCGCGCGCATGGGCCTGGTGCGCTCGTTCCAGATTTCGGCGGTATTCCCGCACTTAACGGTGATCGAAAACGTGCGCATCGCGCTGCAACGCAAGCGCGGCGCCTCGTTCGATTTCTGGCGTGCCGAAAGTGTGCTGAATGAACTGAATGGCAAGGCGCGTGAGCTCATCGATGCTGTAGGCCTGACCGAATTCGCGGCCACAACCGCCGTGGAACTACCCTACGGGCGCAAGCGGGCGCTGGAGATTGCCACCACGCTCGCGCTCGATCCGGAAATGATGCTGCTCGACGAGCCCACCGCGGGCATGGCGCACCAGGACGTCGACCGCATCTCGGCCCTGATCAAGAAGGCGGCTGTGAATCGCACCGTACTGATGGTGGAGCACAACCTGTCGGTGGTGGAGCACCTCTCGGACCGGATCACGGTGCTGCAGCGGGGCGAAATCCTCGCCGAGGGCGATTACAAGACCGTGTCGGCGAATCCGGATGTGATCCAGGCCTACCTGGGAGCGGGACATGGCTGAGCCAAACACCGCGCTGCTGACGGCCAATGGCCTGAACGCCTGGTACGGCGAGTCGCACATCCTGCACGGCGTGGATTTGGAAGTGCGCCGCGGCGAGGTCGTGACGCTGCTCGGGCGCAATGGCGCGGGCAAGACCACCACGCTGAAATCGATCATGGGCATGGTGGAGCGCCGTCAAGGTTCGGTTCGCTTCCAGGGTTCTGATATCTCCGCTTTGAGTTCCGACAGGATCGCCAACCTCGGTATCGCCATCTGCCCCGAGGAGCGTGGCATCTTCGCCAGCCTGAACGTGGAGGAGAACCTGCTCCTGCCACCCGAAGTGGCCGCCGGCGGCCTCTCGCTGGAGCGGATCTACGAGCTGTTTCCGAACCTGAAGGAGCGCCTGAAGAGCCAGGGCACGAAGCTTTCGGGGGGCGAACAGCAGATGCTGGCCATCGGCCGCATCCTGAGAACGGGTGCCAAGATGCTGCTGCTGGACGAGCCCACCGAGGGCCTCGCGCCGGTGATCGTCCAGCAGATCGGGCGCACCATCGCGCGCCTCAAGTCCGAGGGCTTCACGATCCTGCTGGTGGAGCAGAATTTCCGTTTCGCCGCGACCGTCGCCGACCGGCACTACGTGATGGAGAGTGGCATGGTGGTGGACATGATTCCCAATGCGCAGCTGGAAGGGAACATGCACAAGCTGCACGAGTATCTGGGTGTTTGACGTCGATGCAACGATTTTTCACAGGAGACGAAACCATGAAATTCAAGCGCACTCTCATTGCGGCGGCAATCGCCGCTATCGCAGGCACCGCCCAGGCCCAGGTCTCGGACGGCGTCATCAAGATAGGCGTCATGAACGACCAGGCAAGCCTGTACGCTGACCTGACCGGGCAGGGGTCGGTGGTCGCGGCACGCATGGCGGTGGAGGATTTCGGTGCCGCGCGCAAAGGCATGAAGGTCGAGATCGTGTTCGCGGACCACCAGAACAAGCCGGATGTGGGTTCGCAGATCGCGCGTACCTGGTATGACACCGACAAGGTGGACGTGATCGTCGATGTGCCCACGTCGTCGGTGGCGCTGGCGGTGAACCAGATCACGCGCGAGAAGGGCAAGGCCTTCCTGGTCTCAGGCGCCGCGACCTCCGACCTTACCGGGAAGGCCTGCTCGCCCAATACCATCCACTGGACCTACGACACATGGATGCTGGCCAACGGCACCGGCAATGCGATCGTCAAGACCGGTGGCGACTCCTGGTTCTTCCTTACCGCGGACTATGCATTCGGCCACGCGCTGGAGCGTGACACCGAGGCGGTGGTGCTGAAGACCGGCGGCAAGGTGCTCGGCAAGGTCCGGCACCCGCTCAACGCGCAGGACTTCTCGTCGTTCCTGCTGCAGGCACAGGCATCGAAGGCGAAGATCGTGGGCCTGGCCAACGCCGGGGGCGACACCATCAATTCCATCAAGCAGGCGGCCGAGTTCGGCATCGTCAAGTCGGGCCAGAACCTGGCCGGGCTGCTGGTGTTCCTGACTGACGTGAAGGCGCTCGGCCTGCCGATTGCCCAGGGACTTATCTTCACCGAGACGTTCTACTGGGACCAGAACGATGCCTCGCGCGCGTTCGCCAAGCGTTTTTCGGCCCTGGCTCCGCGCAACAACTACCCGACCATGATTCACGCCGGTGTGTATTCCTCGGTGCTGCATTACCTGAAGGCGGTCGAAGCCGCGAAGACCGACGACGGCACCAAGGTGATCGCGCAGATGAAGGCGATGCCGACCGACGATCCGCTGTTCGGCAAGGGCACGATCCGGGCGGACGGGCGCAAGATCCACCCGGCGCTGCTGGTCGAAGTGAAGAAGCCGGCGGAATCGCGGGGGCCCTGGGATCTCTACAAGGTCCGCACGACCATTCCCGCGGACCAGGCGTTCCGGCCAATGTCCGAAGGCGGATGCCCGCTGGTCAAGTAGGCCAGCGAAGTTGAATTGAGAGCATGACCGAGATCTTCGGCGTTCCGACGCAGGCGCTGTTCGGCCAGCTGTTGATCGGCTTGATCAACGGCTCGTTCTACGCACTGCTGTCGCTCGGGCTCGCCGTGATCTTCGGTCTGCTCAACATCATCAACTTCACGCACGGCGCCCAGTACATGCTGGGCGCCTTCTGCGCCTATCTGCTCGCCAGCAAGCTTGGCATTGGCTACTGGTGGTCGCTCTTGATCGTGCCGCTCATCGTCGGCGCGACCGGCATGATCATCGAGCGGCTGATGCTCTCCAAGCTCTACAAGCTCGACCATCTTTACGGTCTGCTGCTTACCTTCGGGCTGGCGCTGATCATCCAGGGGCTGTTCCGCCACGTGTTTGGCTCCTCCGGGCTGCCGTATCCGATTCCGCCCGAGCTTACCGGCGGCCGCAACCTGGGATTCATGTTCCTGCCGAACTACCGGGCCTGGGTCATCGTGGCCTCGCTGGCAGCCTGCCTTGCTACATGGTTCGTGATCGAGAAGACCAAGCTTGGCGCCTACCTGCGCGCCGCCACCGAGAATCCCGTGCTGGTGCGCGCCTTCGGTGTCAATGTGCCGCGCATGATCACGCTTACGTACGGCTTCGGCGTGGGGCTTGCGGCGCTCGCCGGCGTGATGGCCGCGCCGATCTACCAGGTCAGTCCGCAAATGGGCGCGGACCTGATCATCGTGGTGTTCGCCGTGGTGGTGATCGGCGGCATGGGCTCGATCATGGGCTCGATTCTCACCGGCTTCGGCCTGGGCGTCGTCGAAGGCCTCACCAAGGTCTTTTACCCGGAGGCATCCAACACCGTGATCTTCGTGATCATGACGATCGTACTGATGATCCGGCCTGCCGGACTTTTCGGAGCGCAAAAATGACCTCGCAAGGAGACGCCGGCATGCCGCGCGCCCAGCGCATAGCCCTGGTGGCGATGGCTGCGTTCTTCCTGCTCGCGCCGCTGGTGGTCTACCCGGTGTTCCTGATGAAGGCGATGTGCTTTGCGCTTTTCGCCTGCGCCTTCAACCTGCTGATCGGTTATGGCGGGTTGCTGTCTTTCGGCCACGCGATGTTCCTCGGCACGGCGGGCTACGCCACGGCTCACGCAGCCAAGGTGTGGGGCTTGCCGCCGGAGTTCGCGATCCTCTTCGGCACGGCCTGCGCGGCGCTGCTCGGCGTGGTGACCGGACTGCTGGCCATCCGGCGCCAGGGCATCTACTTCGCGATGACCACGCTTGCGCTCGCGCAGATGATCTATTTCTACTATCTGCAAGCGGCGTTCACCCATGGCGAGGACGGCATACAGGCCGTCCCGCGCGGCAAACTGTTTGGGCTGCTCGACCTGTCGAACATCTGGGCCATGTACGGCACGGTGTTCGTCATTTTCATGGCTGGCTTTCTGCTGATCTACCGCGTCATCCATTCGCCGTTCGGGCAGGTGTTGAAGGCCATTCGCGAGAACGAGCAGCGCGCTCTGTCGCTCGGATACGATGTGAACCGCTACAAGCTGCTCGCGTATGTGCTTTCGGCGACACTCGCCGGACTTGCTGGCGCGGTCAAAGCGCTGGTGTTCCAGCTCGCCTCGCTCACCGATGTCCACTGGAGCATGTCGGGCGAAGTGGTGCTGATGACCTTGCTGGGCGGCCTGGGCACCGTATTCGGGCCTGTGGTTGGCGCCTTCATCATCATCACCATGGAAAACTACCTCGCGCAGCTCGGCGCCTGGGTCACCATCGTCCAGGGCGTCATCTTCGTCATCTGCGTCCTGATCTTCCGCCGCGGCGTGGTCGGCGAAATCGGCAACTGGCTGCGCAAGCCGCTTTAGCGAATTGCGCTTGCCTTTCGCCGTAGCGTCGCGCCGCTACCGGAACCTGCGTTACCTGACGTCGGGCAGCGCGGTTTCGCTGGTGCGCGGATCGCTGCGGCCGAGGCCGCCGCAGGCCGCATAAATCAGGCGATACTAGCCGGCCGCAGCCACCCACTGCCGACACCATGTTCACGCTCTATCGCGCCCGCCGCATCCTGACCATGAACCCCGCACGCCCCGCGGCAACGCATGTCGCGGTCAGGGACGGGCGCATCCTCGGCACCGGCAGTGCCGAGGAGCTGTCCGGCTGGGGCCGGCACGAACTCGACGATCGTTTTGCCGGCAAGGTGCTCATGCCCGGGCTCGTCGAGGGTCACAGCCACGCGATGGAGGGTACCTTCTGGCGTTATGTCTATTGCGGCTACTTCGAGCGCATGGACCCCGACGGCCATCTGTGGCCCGGAGCACAAACGATCGATGCGGTCGTGGCAAGGCTTCAAACCGCGGCTGCGGCTCTTGCCGATGCGCATGCGCCGCTCTCGGGATGGGCGCTCGACCCGATCTACTTCAACAATGTGCGGGTCGTGCGCGCCGACCTTGACCGCGTCTCGCTTGAACGTCCGGTGGGTGTACTGCACGCCAGTGCACACATCCTCAATGTCAACACACGGGCGCTGCAGTTGGCCGGCCTCTTGCGCCAGGGCATCGACCATCCTGGCATGCCATTGGGCGCCGACGGTTTGCCTACCGGTGAGCTCAAGGGGCCGGACGCGATGGCGATGGCCGCCGGACACGTGGGGTTCGACCGCGAGGTGCTGGCGGCTGATGAACTGGGGTTGCGCCACTTCGGCAGGCTGTGCGTGCGCAAGGGTGTCACCACTGTCACGGACCTTGCCAACCTGCTGCCCGATGCCGCGGTGGAGATGATGCTGCGCGTCACGGGCGAAGCGTCCTATCCGGTGCGCGTGGTGTCGCTCCTGCGCCTGCAGCAGTTGTCGGGCAGGGCGCTCATCGAGCGCGCGCTAGCGCTGCGCGCCATGAGCACCGAGCGCCTGCGACTGGGGATGGTCAAGCTGGTGGCCGACGGGTCGATCCAGGGCTTCTCGGCGCGCATGCGAAACCCGGGCTACTACAACGGCGCGCCGAACGGCCTGTGGTACATCCCGCACGAAAAGCTGCGCGAAGCCTATCGCCTGGCATTGGCCAACGGCGTGCAGGTCCACACCCATACCAATGGCGACGAGGCCACCGAGCTGGTGCTCGACTGCATTGAAGAAGCGTTGCGTGCCCATCCATGGCCCGACCATCGCTTCACGCTGCAGCATTGCCAGCTGGCCGACGCGGCGCAGTTCCGGCGCATGAAGGCGCTGGGCATGTGCGTCAACCTCTTTCCCAACCATCATTTCTACTGGGGCGATGCGCACTACGCGCTGACGGTCGGCCCCGAGCGCGCCGAACGCATGAACGCCTGCGCCACGGCGCTCGCCAATGGCGTGCCGCTGGCGATTCACTCGGACGCACCGGTGACGCCGCTGGGCCCATTGTTCACCGCCTGGTGCGCGGTCAACCGGCAGACCGCATCGGGCCGCATCCTGGGGGAGCATGAGCGCATCACAGTGGCCGATGCGCTGCGCACCATCACGCTGGGCGCCGCCTACACGCTGCGACTGGATGGCGAAGTCGGGTCCATCGAAAGCGGCAAGCGCGCCGATTTCGCGGTCCTGGAGGACGATCCCACCGAGATTGGCGCCGCGCACCTCAAGGACGTGCGTATCTGGGGCACCGTGCAGGGCGGACGCGTCTTTCCTGCAGAGGCGCAGTGAGCAGCATTCCGGTGACGGTGATCGGCGGCTACCTGGGCGCCGGCAAGACCACGCTGGTCAACCAGCTGCTGCGCCAGGCCGGTGGGCAGCGACTCGCGGTGCTGGTCAATGATTTCGGCAAGTTGCCGATCGATGAAGACCTGATCGAGAATCGCGACGGCGACACGCTGGCACTCGCCGGAGGTTGCGTGTGCTGCAGTTTCGGCAGTGACCTGGTCGATGCGCTGCGTCGCCTGGCCGCGCGCAGCCCGCGGCCGGCGCGCCTGCTCGTCGAGGCAAGCGGCGTCGCGCTGCCGCGTGCCATCGCGGCCACGGTGTCCCTGATCGCGGACTATGCCAACGATGGCATCGTCGTGCTGGTCGATTCGCGCACAGTCCGGCGCCAGGCCGCCGACTCCTATCTGGGCGACACGATCACGCGCCAGCTGCGCGAGGCTGGCCTGATCCTTGCGACCAAGATCGACTTGATCGACCTCGAGGCGCGCACCCAGGTGCGCACCTGGCTCGAGGATTACGCACCGGTGCTGGAGTGCGAGCGTGGACAGGTCGCGCTTGAGCTGCTGGCCGGCGCCATGCCACCCGCCCGCGGCCTGTCCTTCGCAGCGGGTGCGCCGCACCCGGCCTACGTTGCGGTGTCGCTCGAAGGTCTCGGCGCCTGCGATCTTGCGCGCCTGGCGTCAAGCCTGCGTGACCCGGCGCTTGGCATCCTGCGCGCCAAGGGCATCCTCGCGGATGGGGCCGGTGTCGTCAACGCGCTGCATCTCGTGGCTGGGGAGGTCGAGTGGGCTCCGACGCCGGCGGCCCACGCCGGACGCCTGGTATGCATCGGTCTGCGCGACCAGCTCGATGGCCCGCGGATTCGCCTGCTGGCCGAATCTTGCGCGCGGGCTTGATCCGCACGCCGCCGGGTCGATTACCCCCCCTGCAGACGAGCGGTGGTGATCAGGTTTGCTTGGGCGGCCCGGCAGTCCCCAACCCCGTGCGAGTTGCCTCGGTATCGATGATTGATGACGGTGGCACGTTGGCCAGGTTCACGTTGGGGCCGATGGCGTTGACCAGCGCTTTTTTCATGTCCTCGATGTCGCAGCTGCGCACCTCGGGAATCCACGGCCCGGGCAGCTCGATCATGACGCGTGACATGTCGAGTGACTTGCGCAGGAGGTCGATGGTCTTGGTGCGCAGCCGGCCCTTGACCACCAGTTCGGCGGCTTCCACCAGCACCAGCGCGGCACCGGCCTCGAAGCAGGTTTCGGCCTGTCCGATGAGTAGGCGCGGGTTGCTCAGCGTGTCCTTGGAGCCGACCTCGCCATAGACGATCAGGCCCGCCGCGACTGCGGCGCGGATCTGGCTGCGTCGCTGGGCATCGGTGAGCGGGACGGTGTTGTCGGAGATCTCGATGGCCTCGAAACCCAGGGCCAGCGACTCGGCGTAGTACTTGGGCAGGGCGCGTTCTCCCTGGGTGGCGAACACGTACTCGTGGAACTGGCCGCCGAGAAAGGGCTGGATGCGATTGCGTTTGTACAGTTTCAGCTTGGCGGTGAGCTGCGCGCGCGGGTAGAGGCGCGCGGTGCCGGTCTTGATCTTGGCCAGATCAATGTAGGCGCCGCCCAGCGCGACCAGGTCGCGCACATAGGCGAGCGGCAGGCCGTCGTCGACGATCATGGTGCGGCCGTCACTGCGCGGCTTTCCGGTGCTGCGCGCGGCCGGCAGCGGGACGAAGTGAAACGGTGGGCGGGTGCGGTTGGTCGGCATGGGCGCTAGGATAAACTGAATTGACTCTGGCGCCGAGTACCAATCAGGCGCCGGGCATATTGGCGGAATCCAGTTGTACTGACGGCGAAAGGGTGAATCATGAGAATGCTTGCGGTGGCGGCACTCGTCATCTGCGGTTCCGCTTTTGCGCAGACCTGGCCGGCCAAGCCGGTGCGCGTGATCGTGGGTTACCCGGCCGGTGGCGGGCATGACTTCACCGCGCGCGTGGTGGCCACGCGCTTGTCCGAGGTGCTGAAGCAGCAGTTCGTGGTCGAAAACCGGCCGGGCGCCTCCGGGACCATCGCCACCGACGGCATCGCCAAGGGGCCGGCCGATGGCTACTCCTTCATCGTCGCCTCGCCTGCCGAGACGGTCGTGGGTGCGGTCGCGGGCCTCAAGATGGCCTATGACTGGGAGAAGGATCTGGCCGCGGTCACCGTGATCGGCGACACGCCGCTGGCCATCGCGGTTCATCCCAAGACCGGCATCAACAACATTCGTGAGTTCCTGGAATACGCCAAAAAGAACCCGGGCAAGCTGTCCTACGGCACGCCGGGGTCGGGCAGTTCGATGCACTTCGCCGGCGAATCGTTGAAGACACTTGCAGGCGCGTTCATTGTCCATATCCCCTACCGCGGCGCCGCGCCTGCGGTGACCGATTTGCTAGGCGGGCAGGTGGAGGTGGGCATCGTCGGCATGCCGCCGGTGGTCGGGCCGCACAAGGCCGGCAAGATACGGATCGTCGCAGTCACGAGTGAAAAGCGCTCGGCCGCGACGCCCGACATCCCGGCGATGGCCGAGTTGCCCGGTTTCAAGGGCTACAGCTTCACCAACTGGACCGGCGTCTTCATGGCGGCCGGCACGCCGCGTGCCATCATCGAGCGCATCGCCGCCGAAATCGGCCAGGTCGTCAGGGAACCGGCGGTGCGCGATCGACTGATCGCCGCCGGCGTGGACCCGCTTGGCCTGAGCCCGGCGGATGCGGTGAAGTTCTTCGATCGCGAGAAGGCGACCTACGCCAGGCTCGCGAAAGCACGCAACATCAAGGCGGAAGACTGACATGAAGAAACCCAACATCCTGGTCATCCTGATCGACGACCTGCGTTACGACGAGTTCGGTGCCGGTGGCCATCCCTACATGAAGACACCGCACATCGACCGCCTGGCGCACGAGGGCGCGATGTTCGAGCGGGTCTTTCACACCACTTCCATCTGTTCGCCCAATCGCGCCTCGATCGTGACCGGGCAGTACGCCAGCCGCCACGGCATCATCGACAACGTGGCGCGCGGCGCGATGAGCCACCGCCTGCCCAATTACCACCTCGAACTGCAGAAGCTGGGCTATCGCACCGCCCACATCGGCAAGTGGCACATGGGCAATGACGGCATGCCGCGGCCGGGCTACAACTACTGGGTCAGCTACGACGGCCACGGCCGCATCATCGACCCGCGCCTGTGCCATGACGGCAAGTATGTGCAGCACCAGGGCCACATCACCGACATCATGAACGGCCTGGCGGTGGACTTCCTGGGCAAGCAGAAAAAGGGCAAGCCCTGGTCGCTGTTCTTTGCCCACAAGGCGGTGCATCCGGACGCCGAGCAGTCCGCCGACGGCACCGTCGCGTTCGGCAAACTGGGTGGCTACGTTCCGGCGGCGCGGCACAAGGACCTGTATCGCGGCGCCATGTTCCCCAAGACCCCCAACATGCTGCCACCGCACGAGGTCGTCAAGCAGAAGCCGGCCTGGAAGGAGACCTTTCTCCTGCGCGCGAAAAAGCAGTCGCGCGAGTTCCTCTCGGCAATCCACGCCGGCACGCAGGAGGAGATCCGCCTGCGAGCGCGCATGATGGCTTCGGTCGACGAGGGCGTGGGCGAGATCCTGGCCACGCTTAAGGCCAAGGGCATGCTCGACGACACCTTCATCGTTTTTCTGGGTGACAACGGCTATTTCTTCGGCGAACACGGCCTCGGGCCGGAGCGGCGCTTCGCCTATGAGGAAGGCATTCGCTGTCCGTTCGTGGTGCGCTTTCCCGCCTGCGTGAAGGCGGGCGCGCGTTTCTCCGACCTCATGATCTGCCAGGACCTGGCGCCGACCTTGATCGAACTGGCGGGCGGCAAGCCCGGCGCGCAGATCCAGGGGCGTTCCTTCCTGCCGCTATTGGCGGGCAAGCGCGCCGGATGGCGCAAGGCCGTGCTGGCCGAGTACTGGGCCGAGCAGGCCTATCCCTGGCTGATCGGCATGACCTACAAGGCCATCCGTACCAGGAATCACAAGCTGATCCACTGGGTCAACAAGGGAACGGCTGGCGAACTCGACGAGCTCTACGACCTGGAAAAGGATCCGTACGAGCTCAAGAACCTCATCCGCAGTCCGGCCCATGCGGCGGTGCGCGCGAAACTGCAAAAGGACCTGAAGGTACTCATTGCCGAGGCGACCGGGCTGTAGCGGCGTGCTGCTGAGCGGTCGGCAGAAGCCGGCCCGCTGCTAGCGCATGACCGCCCGCAAGGTGTGGCGGCGGTTGCGCGTATACGGGCGCACCTGCGCGGGCCAGCGTCCAAGCTCGACCGCGGCGGCCCACGCAGCGCTGGCGGGAACCTGCGCATTCTCCAGTTCGTAGACCGCGCTGTACTTGGGCTCGCCTTCGACAACGATGCTGCGGGTCTGACCGCCGAGGCTCATTTCCAGTCCAACCGCGACCAGGCGATGGACCGCCAGCACGCCCGGCACCTTGAGTAGTTCAGGGATGTGCTCGGTGTCGTAGACCTCGTTGAACAGGGCTTCCTTTTCAGGCTCGACGTCCATCGCGGCGGTGAGCAGAAAGCGGGTATTTGGATGCATGCCATTTCCCTTTCTTAAGGATCGAAGTTGCGGTTGCCCGGGCCGCCCTGCCCGGGATGCCGTTCGGGCGGCGCGCCTGAGACTATCGCAGATCGCGACCGTGAGACGGGTTTCCGGCGCTTGTCCACGCGGCGCGACATTGTTGTACTGCGCCGCGCTTCATCTGCGATAGCATGCGGGCTCCTCCATCCTGCCATAACGCCCATGAGCGCCTATGTGATCGCCATCATCAAGGTCAACGACCCGGACGCGTACGCCGAGTACGCGCGCCTGGCCGGCCCTGTCAATACGCAGTTCAACAGTCGCATCCTGGCGCGCGGGGGAGAGTTCGAGTTTCTCGAAGGTAGCCTCGACTGCAATCGCGTCGTCATAAACCGTTTCGAGAACATGGCCGACGCGAGAGCGTTCTACCATTCGGTCGAATACCAGGCGGCACGCGCCAGGCGGATCGGTGCGGCGGACTTCAACATGCTGGTGATTCAGGGGATGGACTGAGCGGCGCGCAAAGGGCTCACTCGAACTTGAGCCTGGTTTCTCTGACGAACTTCTCCCAGAATTCAAATTCCTTGCGCCAGAAGGCGTCGAGTTCCTGCGGCGTCGAGCCCACGCTCTCGGCACCGATGCCGGCAATGCGCTGCCTGACCTCGGGCTCGGCCAGCGTCGCCAGGAAGTCGCGATTCAGGCGCGCGATGACGGCTTCAGGCGTCCCGGCCGGCGCGAAGATGCCGATCCATCCATAGGCCTCGAATCCGGGAAATCCGCTTTCGATCATGGTCGGCACGTTGGGGAGGTCGGGCATGCGCCTGGCACTCGTCACCGCCAGGGGCTTGATCTTGCCGCTGGCGATATGGCCCCGAAGCGAGGCATAGGACAGGTAGCTGTAGGCAACTTCGCCGGCGATCATGGCGACCATCGATGGACCGCCGCCCTTGTAGGGGATGTGTGCGACATCGATGCCGGCCAGGCGATTCAGGTTTTCAGAGACCAGTCGGTTGGAACTGCCGGAGCCGACCGACGCATAGTTGAGTTTGCCGGGTTGGCGTTTGGCGAGCGCGATGAATTCCTGCACGCTGTTGGCCGGCAGGCCCGCCCAGGCGCCCATGACCAGCGGCAGGCGCACCAGCAGGGTGACCGGTGCGAAGTCCTTCGCGGTGTCGTAGGGCAGGTCCTTGTTGATGACCGGGTTGATGGAATGGTTGTCCCAGGACAGGAACAGGGTGTGACCGTCCGGCGGCGCCTTGGCCACGAAGTTGGTTGCGACGATGCCCGAAGCGCTCGATTTGTTGTCCACCAGTACCGGGGTCCCGAGCAGGGCTGAAAGCCTGGGCTGCAGGGTGCGGGCCACGACGTCGCTGCCGCCACCCGGGGCGAAGGGCACGACCAGCGTGACCGGCTTGGATGGGAACTGGGCTTGCGCCAACAGCGTGGCAGGTGCCGCGAGCATGGTGGCTGCTGCGACCGAAATGCCGGCCCAGGTGGTGAAGCGGCTCGAGCGATGCAAACGTGTCATGACCTGCCTCCAAAAAAGTGCGTTACTGTCCCAATGCATCAGTGAGTGTTTGCGCTGCTGCCACCAGCATGAGCTTGGATGCGTAGCCCAGCGACAACAACTGATAGCCTTTTGCTGCCGCGCTGCGCGCGACGCCAGCGCTGCCCGTATGCATGCCGGCAGCAATACCGTGCTTTTTTGCCGCGGCAACCACCAGATCCATCGCGGCCTCTACCTTGGGGTGGTTGGGCACCATCGATGGTTTGGCGCCATACGAGACGCCGAGGTCATTCGGTCCGAGATAAATCATGTCCAGACCCGGCACGGCGGCGATGGCATCCAGGTTCTCGATGCCTTTGGCTGTCTCGATCAGCGCGATGCGCAATATGGTCCCGGCATAGGCGTCAAAGTAGTCGCTGCCGCCATAGAGCGTGCCGCGGGTTGGCCCCCAGCTGCGCTCGCCGCGCGGCGGGTAGTCGCAGGCCGCCACAAAGCGGGCGCACTCCTCAGCCGTTTCCATGGTCGGGCAGACCACGCCGTAGGCACCGGCGTCGAGTACGAAGGCGATTTCGGCCGGGTCATTGCGCGATACGCGCACCATCGGTGCGCCGCGCCCCAGTGACAAGGCCTGCAACATCGGCACCAGGGTGCCGCGGTCTATCAGGCTGTGTTGCAGGTCGATGGTGTAGGAGTCATAGTCGAGTTTGCCGATCATCTCGACAGTGACTGGCCAGCCGATGTCGATCCACAGGTTGGAAGCCGGTTTGCCCTGCGCCCAGCGGACCCGGATCGGGTTCTCGCGCATCGGCACCTAGGCAGCCATCGCGGCGACCAGCTTTTCGCCTTCGGCGCGGTCCACAGTAGGCGTGCCGCGAATGGTCGTGCGGTAGAACTTGCGCAGCTGATCGAGCGGGTAGTCGAGCACGCCGCTGTGCCAGACATTGCGGTTTTCCCACATGATGGTGTCGGCGACCTGCCACTGCTGCTGCCAAACGAAGCGCTCCTGGTCACACCAGGCGAACAGTTCGTCGAGCAGCGCATCGCTTAGCGCACTTGGCATGCCGAGTATCGAATGGATGTGATACGGATTGGCGTACACCGACTTCTCGCCTGTTTCCGGGTGGGTGCGTATCACCGGATGCACCACGCAAGGGTTGGCGCTTCCCGGCGTCATGGTGCCCTGGTTGAGACCCAGCCGTCCTCCTTGGCAAAACGCGGCGAGCCTGCCGTCCACGCGATTCTTCAAGTCTGACGGCATCTCGTTGTAGGCCATCACCATGTCGGCGAACTTGGTGTTGCCGCCGCGGTCGGGTATCGCCACCGCATGCAAAAGCGTGGCCTTGGCCGGCGCCCAGTCGTATGCAAGGTCGGAATGCCAGCCCACGCCGCGTTCGGCACCGACCTTGTCGAAGTTGCCCTTCTCATCCTGATTGATCATCAGCACCACTTCAGGCACATCGGGCAGGCGGTATTTCTTGGCGAAGTGCGGCTGAATGTCGCCGAAGTTGAGGCTGAA